>JBJMUK010000175.1:0-14640 GCA_045811225.1 Sphingomicrobium sp.
GTCTCTACGGCAGGGGAGGGAAGAAATGAGGACCGCGATTGCATCGCTCGCGCTGCTGGCAAGCGCGCCGGCCTGGGCAGGGAGCGTGGAGCAAGTGCCTTACGGCGCGCTCAAGGACGGTACGCCAATTACGCAGACCATCCTCAAGAACGAAAATGGGATGGAGGTGCGCTTCATCAGCTACGGCGCAACGATCACCGATATCATCGTGCCGGACCGCAACGGAAAGATGGCCAATGTCGCGCTCGGCTTCGGCAACATCGCGGACTGGGAAGCCAAGAACAAGAATTATGGCATGGGCGCCATCATGGGTCGCTATTCCGGTCGCATCGCGGGGGCGCGCTTTACGATCGACGGCAAGGAATATCCGCTTGCCCAAAATGACGGGAAGAACACGCTACACGGCGGACCCGGCGGCTTCGACAGCCGGGTGTGGACCGTGACTCCGTTTAAAATCGGCGGCGCGGTCGGCGCCATCCTGGCGCTGACCAGTCCCGCCGGGTCGCAGGGCTTCCCGGCCAATCTCGGCGTTCACGTCATCTATTCGCTCCGGAACGATAATTCGTTGGAGATCGACTATGACGCGCGCAGCGATGCGCCGACGGTGATCAACTTCACCAATCACACTTACTTCAACCTCGCCGGCGCCGGTTCCGGAAGCGTGCTCGGCCAGCAGTTGCAGATCTTCGCCGACAAGCGCGTCGAAACCGATGCGGGCGGAATCCCATCCGGGAATTACGTTCCCGTTGCGGGAACACCCTTCGACTTCCGGAACGCGACCACGATTGGTGCGCACATGCGCAATGCGGCCGTGGGCGACCGGGGCTGGAATCACACCTGGTGGCTTAACAACCAGCGCGGGGACTTCGCGAAGCTAGCAGGCCGTCTCAGCGATCCGGCGTCGGGCCGAGTGATGGACATCGTCACCACCGAGCCGTCACTGGTCGCCTACGCGGCAGGCTATTTCAGCGGCGAGGACAAGGGTGCGCAGGGAGTTCTGTACAAGCGGCACGACGGTATTGCGCTGGAAACGCAGCATCTTTCCAACGCACCGAACAATGCATCGCTTCCATCGACCCTGCTCCTTCCCGGTGAGGCGTTCAAGTCGACCACCATCTACCGTTTCGGAGTGACCAAATGAGGATCATCGCGGCTTTGGCGCTGCTGTGCGCGGCTTCGCAGGTCGGCGCGCAAACGCCGGTCGAACGCTACGGCCAGCTCAGCGTCCGCGGAAACCAGGTCGTGGACAAGAACGGGCAGCCGGTCGTCCTTCGCGGGATGTCCTTGTTCTGGAGTCAGTGGCAGGGCCAATATTATACCGACAAGTCGATCCGCTGGTTGCGCGACGATTGGAACGTAAACGTGGTCCGCGCGGCAATGGGCGTGGATGCCGGGGGATATCTGACCAACCCGGTTGCCGAGCAGCGCAAGGTCGAAGCAGTGATCGACTCAGCGATCCGGAACGGCATCTATGTTATTGTCGACTGGCACGCCCACGATCCGCACCCGAAGGAAGCTGCGGCATTCTTCGCGGACATCGCGCGCAAGTACGGTAATCAGCCGAACGTCATCTACGAAACTTATAACGAGCCCTTGCCGAAACATGGCTGGAAGCAGGTTCTGAAGCCATATCACCAGACGGTGATCAGCAGCATCCGCGCGGTCGATCCGGACAATCTCGTGATCGCGGGAACGCGATCCTGGTCGCAGGACGTGGATGAGGCCGCTGCCGATCCTCTGCCCTTCACTAACCTTGCCTACACCATGCATTTCTATGCTGGCACGCACCGGCAGGATCTGCGCAACAAGACCGCGGCAGCAATGAAGCGGGGCGCTGCCATCTTCGTCACCGAATATGGAAGCACCGAGGCGACCGGCGATGGTCCCGTTGACGTTGCCGAGACGCGGATCTGGTGGGACTTCCTCGAGAAGAACAAGATCAGCTATCTGAACTGGTCGATCGCCGACAAGCGTGAGAGCTCCGCTGCGCTGCTGCCAGGCGCATCACCGCGCGGTGGCTGGTCGGAGAACCAGGTCTCGACCTCGGGCAAGCTCGTCCGCGAGCAACTTCGGAAGATGAACCCGCCCGCGGCCCCCGCCGGCGCCGCCAAGACTGCAAGCCAGGAGTGACAATGCCGTACAATGCCGAACAGGGCCGCTACGATGGCCGCATGCCGTACCGCCGGTGCGGCCGCAGCGGCCTCGACTTGCCCGCCATTTCCCTGGGGCTCTGGCAGAATTTCGGTGGCGCGGACGTGTTCGAAACCGGTCGGGCAATGCTTCGCCGAGCGTTCGACCGCGGGGTCACGCACTTCGATCTGGCGAACAACTACGGTCCTCCCTACGGGTCGGCAGAGGAGAATTTTGGCCGCTGGATGGACCAGGACTTCCGGCCCTATCGCGATGAGCTGATCATCTCGACCAAGGCCGGTTACGACATGTGGGATGGCCCCTACGGGATCGGCGGCTCCCGCAAATATCTCATTGCAAGCCTCGACCAGAGCCTCAGGCGGATGGGGCTGGATTATGTCGACATCTTCTACTCCCACCGGGTTGATCCATCGACGCCGCTGGAAGAAACGATGGGCGCGCTCGCGCAGATTCACCGGCAGGGCAAGGCGCTCTACGTCGGCATTTCCTCTTACTCGCCGGAACTGACGCGCAAGGCTCAGGAGATCCTCAGGAGCGAGGGTGTGCCGCTGCTGATCCACCAGCCGAGTTATTCCATGCTCAACCGCTGGGTGGAGCGCGGACTGCTCGACACGATCGAGGAACTCGGCGTCGGCTGCATCGCCTTCTCGCCCCTTGCCCAGGGCCTGCTGACCAGGAAATATATCGGCGGTGTTCCAGACGATGCCCGCGCCGCCAAGGCGGGGTCCTTCACCCCTGACATGGTCACCGAGGACAATATCCGGCGGATCAGGGCGTTGAACGACATTGCAGAATCCCGCGGTCAGACGCTCGCTCAGATGGCGCTGGCGTGGGTGCTGCGCGATCCTCGGGTCACCTCCGCATTGATCGGCGCTCGAACTGTGCAGCAGCTCGATGACTCGCTAGGCGCGCTGGAGAAGCTCGATTTCAGCAGCGACGAATTGTCGCGGATCGACGAGTATGCGCAAGAGGGGGGAATTGACCTGTGGGAGCGTTCATCAAGCATCGCCGGCTAGGCGCCTTCCTCGGCCTTGCCGCGGCGTCGCTGCTCTGCAGTTGCGCCTCAGTGCCCGCTGCGGACGGACCGAAGCTGGCGATCACCATCGACGACATTCCCGTCCACGGTCCGATGCCGGCCGGGATGACGGCAATGGATGTGAACCGGGAAATGATCGCTGCGCTCAAGGCTGGCGGCGTGCCCGGCGTGTCCGCTTATATCAATGGCACGTGGACGGAGCGTGACCCGCAAACGATGGCGGCAGTGCAGGCCTGGCAGCAGGCCGGAATGCAGCTCGGCAATCACACATGGTCCCACCTCAATCTCAACGATTTGTCGGTCGAGGATTACAAGAAGGAGATCGTCCGCAACGAACCGTTACTGGCCAAGGTCGCCGACGGCGAGGACTGGCATTGGTTCCGCTATCCCTTCCTCGCGGAAGGTGACGATCCGGCCAAGCGCACCGCAATCCGGCAGTTCCTGAAGGAACGCGGCTACAAGATTGCCGGCGTCACGATGAGCTTCAGCGATTGGCAGTTCACCGCGGCCTATGCCCGCTGCAAGGATTCCGGAAACGCCGCGGCAATCGGGGAGATGGAGGCGCTATACCTGCAGGCGGTGCGCGACAATCTCGAATATAGCCGCGGCCTGACCACAAAGGTTTATGGCGAGCAGATTCCGCTCGTCCTGCTGATGCATGTCGGGGCCATGAGCGCACACATGATGCCCAAGGTCATCGAGATCTATCGGTCGGCAGGATACCGGTTCGTGTCGATCGCCGAGGCGCAGGCGCATTCGGCCTACGCGGAGGATGTCGATCCGGCACTTCCGCCACGCAGCGGATCGCTCGAATCATTGCCTGCTGCCAAGGGCATTCACCTGCCCAGTCCGGCGGACAACCAGGCGCGGCTGGACGCCATGTGCCCGGGCGGCACCACCAAGACATTCCCGTAATGGCGCAGCAGATTGCTGCTGCGGTCACGCGCCTGTTTACATTCCCTTCAGTCCGACCCTAGGTTCTGACCGTGGTCATAAAAGACAGGGGAGGAAGCCGCCGAAGCCGCGGCACGATCACAATCGAAGATGTCGCGCGTAACGCCGGCGTCTCCGCTATGACTGTGTCCCGCGTCATCAACGGCGGCAAGAATGTCCGGGATTCCACGCGGGTCCGCGTTCTCGAAGCGGTCAAGCAACTCAATTACTCGCCCAACAGTGCGGCACGAAGCCTTGCCGCGGGACAGCCGATGCATGTCGGCCTGCTCTACGCCAACCCAAGCGCGAGCTATCTCAGCCAGTTTCTGATCGGCGCCCTTCATGCAGCGCGTCATTCGGGCGCGCATCTCAGCATCGAAGCGTGCGAGTCCGAAGATCCGGGGGACCAGGCCGAGGCGGCCCGCCGCTTCGCACAAGGTGACGTCGACGGCGTGATCCTGCCGCCGCCATTGTCCGAATCGAAACCGATCCTGGCGGAGCTTGCCAGCCTTCGGATGCCGTTCGTGACCGTTGCGATGGCGGCGCCGAAGCCCGACAGCCTGAACGTTCGTATCGATGATGCGGCGGCGGCCGAGGAGATCACGCGCCATTTGCTTGGCCTTGGCCATCGCCGCATCGGTTTCATCAAGGGGCACCCCAATCACGTCGCGAGCCGCGATCGTTTCAAGGGTTTCTCGGACGCGCTGAAGGATGCCGGGCTGAAGGTCGCCGACATGCCGGTCGAGCAGGGCTATTTCAGCTATCGCTCCGGACTGATCGCGGCCGAGAAACTGCTGTCCAGGGCGGACCCGCCGACGGCCATCTTCGCAAGCAACGATGACATGGGCGCGGCGGCGATCAGCGTTGCGCACCGCCTTGGCCTTGCAGTGCCGAAGGATGTCAGCGTGGTGGGTTTCGACGATACGATGCTCGCGACCAGCGTCTGGCCGGAACTGACCACCGTGAAGCAGCCGATTTCGGCAATGGCCGAAGCGGCGATGGAATTGCTGATCGCGGACCTGCGCTCTCGTCAGGCGAACGCCGCCCGCAAGGTTCACGAACGCGTGCTCGCCCACGCCCTCATCATTCGGGAATCCTCCGCTGCTCCGCCGGGACCAGTTGCCAAGGTTGCAAAGACGCCCAAGCGTGTCGCCAAGTGATTGCAAGGCGGCGAAAACGTGTTACCGCTAACAGTTGAACACCGATAACAGGTGCAGGGAGAGGGTGATGACTGAGGCAAGTCCCCAGCGTGCAAATATGGGATTCATCGGCGCAATCGTTGCAGTGGCAACGATTGGCGGATTTCTGTTCGGCTATGACAGCGGTGCCGTGAACGGCACGCAGGACGGCTTGAGGGCCGCCTTCAACCTTAGCGATGCGGGCCTTGGGTTTACCGTCGGTTCGCTGCTGATCGGCTGTTTCATCGGCGCCTTCTTCGCCGGCATGCTCGCCGACAAGATGGGCCGCCGCAACGTCATGCGGCTCGCCGCATTGCTCTTCCTCGTCGGCGCCCTGGTTCAGGGCTTTGCCCACGATCAGACCCTGTTCGTGCTCGCCCGAATCATGGGGGGAATGGCCGTCGGCGCAGCCAGCGTCCTGTCACCCGCATATATCTCCGAAGTCGCACCGGCGAGCATTCGCGGGCGCATGACGACGGTGCAGCAGATCATGATCATCACGGGCCTGACCGCCGCCTTCGTGATCAACTATTTCCTCGCCGCCAAGTCCGGTTCTTCGACTGCCGTCTTCTGGGGCGGGATCGAAGCGTGGCGCTGGATGTACCTGATGCAGGCCATCCCGGCCGCCATCTTCCTCGTGGCGCTTTTCTTCATCCCGGAAAGCCCGCGCTATCTCGTGTCGAAGGGCCGCAACGAGGAGGCGGGAAGCGTTCTCACCAGTCTCTTCGGTTCCGACGTTGCGCGGGTCAAGCTGGATGAAATTCGCGCGACCTTCAGCGCCGACCATCGTCCGCGCCTCAGCGACGTCATGTCGCGCGACGGCCGGGGCTTCCTTGGAATGCGCCCGATCGTCTGGGTCGGCATCATGCTCGCGGTCTTCCAGCAGCTCGTCGGCATCAACGTCATCTTCTACTACGGTTCGGTGCTGTGGCAGGCTGCCGGCTTCACGGAGAACGACTCGCTGCTAATCAACATCGGGTCAGGCGCCGTCTCGATCGCCGCGTGCTTCATCACCATCATGCTGGTCGACAAGATCGGCCGTAAGCCGCTCCTGCTCATCGGTTCGGCGGGCATGGCCGTGACGCTGTTCGTGATGGTCTATGCCTTCAGCCAGGGTTCGCTGGACCCGGCCGGCAAGCTCATCATGTCGCCCGACGTTGGCAAGATCGCGGTGATCGCCGCCAACCTCTACGTGATCTTCTTCAACGTCTCGTGGGGCCCGATCATGTGGGTCATGCTCGGCGAGATGTTCCCGAACCAGATCCGTGGATCGGCGCTGGCCGTAGCGGGCTTCTTCCAGTGGTTCGCGAACTACCTCATCGCGCAGAGCTTCCCGATCATGCTCGGACGGATCGGACTTGCCGCGAGCTACAGCTTCTACGGCATCTGCGCAGTGATCAGCTTCTTCCTTGTGCAGAAGTACATCCACGAGACAAAGGGTAAGGAACTGGAGCAGATGGAGGGCTGATGCCCGCATCCGCCTGATTATACGGGGTGGCCGGCGACGAGCTTGCCACCCCTTTTTTTCGGTTTGTAACGAAGGAGAGGGCCTTGGCCGAAGGTCAGAACGTCGCGGGTGCTGGAAAGCCCGGAAAGGGCATCGCGTCCGTCATTGCGGCATCGTCGCTTGGCACCATTTTCGAATGGTACGATTTCTATCTCTATGGCCTCTTGGCGACGATCCTGACGTCCCAGTTCTTCTCCGGCGTCAATGAGACCACCGGCTTCATCCTTGCGCTTGCAGCGTTCGCGGCAGGTTTCTTTGTGCGCCCGTTCGGCGCGCTTGTGTTCGGGCGGATTGGCGATCTCGTTGGCCGCAAGAACACCTTCCTTGTCACCATGGGCATCATGGGCTTTTCGACGTTCGCGGTCGGGCTGCTGCCGAGCTACAAGACGGCGGGCGTGCTTGCGCCGATCCTGCTGGTTGCGCTTCGGTTGCTTCAGGGTCTCGCGCTCGGCGGACAATATGGCGGCGCAGCGACCTACGTCGCGGAGCATGCGCCGGAGAACAAGCGCGGTTTCTACACCAGCTTCATCCAGACCACGGCAACCCTTGGCCTGTTCGCGACCCTTCTGGTGGTGATCGGGACCCGCACTGCAATCGGTGAGGAGGCGTTTGCCGACTGGGGCTGGCGCATTCCGTTCCTGGCCTCGATCCTGCTGCTGGGCGTCTCGCTCTGGATCAGGCTGCAGCTCAACGAGAGCCCGGTTTACCAGAAGATGAAGGCGGAAGGCACCACGTCGAAGGCTCCGCTGACGGAAGCGTTCGGCAATTGGGGCAATCTGAAGATCGTTCTGATCGCGTTGTTCGGCGCGGTCGCCGGTCAGGCGGTGGTCTGGTACACCGGCCAGTTCTACGCGCTCTTCTTCCTCGAAAAGACGATGAAGCTGGACGGCTACACAGCCAACATCATGATTGCCGCCGCGCTGGCGCTCGGAACGCCATTCTTCGTGCTGTTCGGCTGGCTGTCCGACCGCATTGGGCGGAAGAAAATCATCCTTGCCGGGTGCGTCCTAGCAGCGCTGACTTACATCCCGCTGTTCCACGCGCTTGCCGGTGCCGTGAACCCGGCACTTGCCCATGCTCAGGCCGCCGCTCCCGTGACGGTCGCCGCTGACGCTGCCGATTGCTCGGTCCAGTTCGATCCCGTGGGCAAGAACAAGTTCGATCGCCACTCCTGCGATGTGGTGAAGGCGTTCGTCGCGAAGGCGGGTGTGAGCTATTCGAACCAGGCGCTGCCCGCCGGATCTCCTGCGCAGTTGATCGTCGGCGATACGCAAGTCGCGGCTCCGGACGCGGCTGCGCTTTCCGGCGCAGCCAACACGGATGTGATCAAGGCTTTCCAGGCTGACGCCGGGAATGCGCTGAAGGCTGCAGGTTATCCGGCAAAGGCCGATCCGGCGCAGGTGAAAACCGGACTCGCGATCCTCATCCTTACGATCCTCGTCCTGTATGTGACGATGGTCTATGGGCCGATTGCTGCGCTGCTTGTGGAGCTATTCCCGGCGCGCATCCGCTACACGTCGATGTCGCTGCCCTATCACATCGGCAACGGCTGGTTCGGCGGCTTCCTGCCTACGATCGCGTTCGCCATCGTTGCGGCCAACGGCAACATCTATTCGGGGCTATGGTACCCGATCATCGTTGCCGTGCTGACCGTGATCGTCGGGATTCTCTTCCTGAGAGAACCCCGCGACCATCACGTCAGCGGGTGACCGGAATCTCGAACGGGGACGCCGGCAGCAGGTCCTTGTCGTAAAGGTTCACGACCGGCGATTCCGCCCAGGCGAAGCGCACCCGTGTGACCGGCTTTCCATCGCCGCGGATTGCAACCTGCTTATCGGCGCTGATGGTCGCGTCCGCGAAGCGGCAGCTGCCCTGCGCATCGCCGCATAGTTCGAATCCGGTGACGCTTGATCCGCCAAGTGCCTGCAAGGAGTTGGTGAAAGTCACTACGACGCCCGAAGTCGCCATGGTTGCACTAACCGGTTGCGGGCTGAGGCGGCCGACCGGGTCTCGATAGGCGAGCGCTTCCGCCGCAAGCGCCAGGCGCTTGCCCACGTCCTGCTTGTTGGCGGGATGGATGTCCTCCCATTCGCCAAGATCGATTGCGGGCACGAAGGCCGCGGCGCGATCCGCAGCCACGCCGATGCGCTGCTCGTCAATCGTCCGCGCCCAGCCGCTCTCGGACGGGGCCGACTTCGGTGCGCCGAAACCCGCCAGCCCGACGATGAGGAATGGCAGGTTCGGCTCGCGGAACTGCGCGCGCCAATTGGCGAACATCGCCGCCATGCGCTTGTCATATCCAAGCTGCCCGACATCGGTCTCGCCCTGGTACCACGCCGCCCCCTTGAGCGCGAGGTTGCCAAGTGGTGCGATCATTCCGTTGTAGATCGTGCTTGCACCGCTGGAGCCTTCCCACGGCGCTGAAGGAGGTCCACCGACATTGTCGGCGATCAGCGAGTACTGCCAGTCTGTGCCAACTTCCTTGGAGTGGCCGTCCGCGAAGGTGAGCTTGGCGACCTCCGCCGGGCCGCGGAAACCACCCTGCGCCCAGGCATCGCGGACATAGACCAGGATTTCATTGTTGCCGGGCCGGAGCACGTCAGCAGCGATCGGGTAGTTGCGCGGCTTGCTGGGATTGTCGGTTGCCCCCACGCCCGCACCATTCACATAGGTGCGATCCATATCGTCGATGACGCCAAGCGACAGGGTCGCGCCCTGCTTCGCTTCCTCCGGGGTCAGGCTGATCGTCCGGCGTGCCCAGAATGCGCCATTCCAGTCGGCCCAGCTGGCATCCCAATCGTCGACCACGCTGAAGGCCGGCATCGGCTTCCAGGTCAGTGCGTTGCTGTTGACCCAGGGCTCCTTGCCCAAGGGCGTGCCGGTCTGCTTCCGCCACCAGCTGTTCCAGGTCTCGCCAAAGCGCCGTTCCGCAGCCGCGGGGTCTTTCCGGTAAAGCTCGACGAGGTCAGCCGGCTCTCCGCCGCCGCTGGCACGCACGCTTGCAAGGTCCATCCACGCGCGGATCGGAGTGCCGCCCCACGTCGCATCCACCGCTCCGATCGGGACCTTCTGCGTCTTCCGGAGCTCGCGGGTCATGAAGTAACAGGCGGCTGAGAAATCGGGAACGGATTGCGGCGTTACGGCGGACCACGTCGGCTTTTCCTCGAAGCTGGATTGCGGGAGCGAGGAAGTGCGCTTGGCGATTGTGATGATGCGTAATTCCGGATCGTTGGCGCGGCTGATTTCCGCGTCCGGGTTCAAGGCGCGGCGAACCGGATATTCCATGTTCGACTGGCCCGAGCACAGCCAGACGTCGCCGATCAGTACGTCGCTGGCGGCGGCACTGCTCCCGTTCGCACCGCGGACTTGCAGCGTATAGGGGCCGCCTGCCCTCATGGCGGGCAGGGTGGTCGCCCAGCGCCCCGTCTTGTCGGCGGTGACGCTGGAGGTTGCTTTGCCAAGCGCTATCGTCAGCCGCTCTCCGGCGTCGGCTGTGCCGCTGATGCGCAAAGGCTCGCCGCGCTGGAGCACGGCATGATCGCCTAGCAGTGGGTGCAGTTGGGGTGCGGCAAGCGCTGGAACGGCGGTCGCGGCGAGCAGAGCCGCCACGAAAGAGAAACTCAGTCGGCGATCAACGGACATGGGACACCTGGCACCTCGACTTGGAACTCGAACAGGTCGCCAGCTTCCGGCTGCTCTTCAAGTTCCTCGACCATGAGGCCCTGGCGCGCGGTGGTGGCATAAACGGTACGCAGATCGGGACCGCCGAAGGCGATCTTGGTGATGTTTGCGACCGGGAAGCGAACCCGTTGCAGCAACTCGCCCGAAGGCGAGTAGCGGCGGGTTTCCCAGCCTGAATAGAGCGATATCCAGAGGCTGCCTTCGCTGTCGATCGTCGGGCCGTCGGGATAGCCTTCGCCGTCCGGGATCTTCACGAACAGGCGCGGCTCGCCGAGGGAGCCATCCGCACCGATGTCGGCCGCGTGAATTGTTCGTCCAAGCGTGTCCACATAATAAAGGATGCGTCCGTCCGGGGAGACCGCTGGGCCATTTGTGATCGAGATGCCGGTGAGCGGCGTCGACCGGACCTCGCCGTTCGCGAAGCGGTAGAATGCGCCGCTGTCGGCTTGCTCGCTATTGTCCATCGACCCGAACCACATCGCGCCGGAAGGGTCGGTCACTGCATCGTTCAGGCGGTTACCAGGAAGGTCCGTCTCGACTTCTGCGACGGCAGTGAAGCTGCCGTTGCTTTCGTCGAACTTAAACAGGCCGCTCTGCAACCCCGCGATGAAGCCGCCACTGGCTGCTGGAAGTGCGAAGCCGATCTGCTCGGGCGAATCCCAGCTTCTCTTGTCACCCGTGGCAGGATCGAACCGGTGGATCTTCTGCTTCTTAATGTCGGTGAACCACAGAGCCTGGTCACGTTCGACCCAAACCGGGCCCTCGCCAAGTTCGGCGCCGATGTTCCAGACGTTGCGAGGTTCACCAGCCATCAGCGCCAGCCGGCGTCGACAAAATATTCGTGGCCCGTGATCAATCGCGCATCATCGGACGCAAGGAACATAACGAGCGCCGCAACATCCTGCGGTACGAGCCGCCCCTTGAGGCACTGCGCGTCCACGATCTCCTGTTCGCCTTCCGGGGTGTACCACTTCAGCTGGCGCGGCGTGCGGACATTGCCGGGGATGACGGAGGTGACACGGATATTGTCCGGTCCAAGGTCCCGCGCCAGCGAACGAGTCAGCCCCTCGATCGCCGCCTTGGCAGTCTGGTACAGCGGCAGTTCGGGAAGGCCGAGATGCCAGCTGATCGAACCCAGGTTCACGATCACGCCACCACCCTTCTGCTTCATCGACGGGATCACCGCCTGCGCGCAGAAAAAGAGATGTTTCAGGTTAACGCTGAAGCGTTCGTCCCAATAAGCCTCGGTGACTTCCTCAACCTTGTGACGATCGTCGTTTGCCGCATTGTTGATCAGGATATCGAACGGGCCATTGTCGGCAATCGCCTGCTTCACGCCGCCGATGTCGGTCAGGTCGGTGTGCACGAATTTCGCGCCGGTGCGCTCGGCAACCGCCGGGGCTTCACCGCAAATGTCGAAAAAGGTCACATCGGCACCCTGCGACGCGAAGCCTTCGACCAGGCCCTCGCCGATGCCGGAGCCGCCGCCGGTAATGAGGACGCGCTTCCCCGTCAGGCTGGGGTAAATTGCGCGATTGCCGCTCTGTTCGGTCACAGTGTGAATTACTCCAAGGGTTTACAGGAGGCCGCGTTCGGCAAGGTTGCGCATCAGCGCGCGGACGCCGAACGTCCAACTCGGGGCATCGCGGGAGGTGGTCACGCGATTGAGGAGGGTGCCGATCCTCGGCGCCGAAATCTGGACGATGTCGCCCTGCTTGTGTGTGAAGCCCCGGCCCGGCTCATCGCGATCCTGGACGGGCGCGAACAGAGTGCCGAGGAACAATGTGAATCCATCCGGAAAGTGATGTTCGCTCAGAGCCTGAGTGATGAGTTCTTCCGGATCGCGGCTGATCTCGCTCATCCGGTTGGTGCCTTCCAGGCGATAGCCTTCAGGCCCATCGATCACGAGTTCGACGACCGCGCTGCGAACGTCGTCCATGGTGAAAGAATCGTCGAACAGGCGAATGAACGGACCGATCGAGCAGGACGCGTTATTGTCCTTCGCCTTCGACAGCAGCAATGCGCTGCGTCCTTCGAAGTCGCGCAGGTTCACGTCATTGCCGAGCGTCGCGCCCATCGCGCGTCCATGGCTGTTGACGATCAGCACGACTTCCGGCTCGGGATTGTTCCAGGTCGAGTCCGAGCGGACGCCGATGTCCGCGCCCCAGCCCACCGTCGACAGGATCGCCGACTTGGTGAAGATTTCCGCGTCCGGGCCGATCGCGACTTCCAGATATTGGGACCACATGCCCGCGTCGATCAGCGCTTCCTTGAGGCGCATCGCCTCCTCGGTTCCGGGAACAACCGATCGGATGCCGGCGCCGACGACCGACTCAAGGGACTCGCGGATTTCGGAGGCCTTGTCCGCGTCTCCGCGTGCGCGCTCCTCGATCACCCGCTCCACCGCCGAAACGGCGAAAGTGACTCCGGCGGCCTTCACCACCTGCAAATCGACGGGGGACAGCAGGAACTGGCCTGGACCGGACTGGGCGGCACGGGCGATCAGATCATCGACGGAGAACAGCCGCTCTCCCTCGACCCGTGCAGCATCGGCGCGGTCGAGGAGGTCCGCGATTGTTGGAGCCGTACGCGACACGTCGAACACTTCGCCGTCACGGATGACGACGGGCGTCGGCCCCGCTTCCAGCAGGAGTCGCCCCGCGAGGACTGCCGAATCGAGATCCTCAGGCAGCATCGCTGCCGTGAATGACTGTTCCAAAACCTCTCCGCTTATTCTTTATTATTGTTAGCGCTAACGGTTGCTTCGACCGAGCCCGCTGTCAAGCGGCCAGAACGGCTTTTCCATCGATGAGCCGGTCCACATGGTGCGGGTTGCTGTCCTTGACGTCCTGCGGAAGCAGGGCGTCAGGCAGGTCCTGATAGCAGACGGGCCGAAGGAAACGGCTGATGGCCATGGTTCCGACCGAAGTCGAACGACCGTCCGCCGTTGACGGGTACGGTCCGCCATGAACCATCGCGTGGCTCACTTCGACGCCGGTTCCGAAGCCGTTGGCAAGGATCCGGCCGACCTTCTTCTCAAGCAGGGGCAACAGCGACTTTGCTTCGGCATAATCCGACTCGGCCATGTGGAGCGCGGCCGTGAGCTGCCCTTCGAGCGTCTCGATCACTGTCCGCAGTGCATCCTTGTCGGGGCAGCGGACGACGAGCGAGCTCGACCCGAACACTTCTTCCTGCAGGTGCGGATCGCTGACGAAGGCATCGGCCGACGTTGCGAACAGACCGGCCTGGCCCTGGAAATTATGGCCCGCCTTGCCGCGCGCAACCGTCTCGACCTTGTCGTGACGAGCGAGCGCCTCAACGCCTTCGCAATAGGACTTGTGAATACCTGGCGTCAGCATGGTGCCGGGCGCGGCTTCCTCGAGCGTTTCGGCGGCAGTCGCAAGGAAGGTTTTCAGTCCTTCACCTTCCTCGGCAAGGATGAGGCCGGGGCTGGTGCAGAACTGGCCAGCACCCATCATCAACGAATTGATGAACGCCTTGGCGATCGCCGGAGCGCGCTCTTCCAGTGCGCCGGAGAACAGGATCACCGGGTTGATCGAGCTCATCTCCGCGTAGACCGGAATGGGCTCGGGGCGATTGGCCGCGATCTTCATCAGCGCAGTCCCGCCGCCGCGCGATCCCGTGAAGCCAACGGCCTTCACGCGCGGGTCCGCGACAAGACCCTGGCCGATTGCACGGCCGGTATCGAACAACAGTGAGAAGACACCTTCAGGAAGGCCGCTCGCGGCAACCGCCTGCTGCACTGCGCGGCCCACCAGTTCCGATGTTCCCGGGTGCGCCGAGTGCGCCTTGGCAATCACTGGACAACCGGCGGCGAGCGCCGAGGCGGTGTCGCCGCCCGCCACGGAGAAAGCGAGCGGGAAGTTGGATGCACCGAACACTGCGACCGGTCCCAGCGGGATCATGCGCGAACGCAGGTCGGGACGTGGGAGGGGCTGCCGATCCGGCATCGCAGGATCGATCCGAACGTCGAGATAGCGGCCCTGCCGGACAACCGATGCGAACAGGCGCAGCTGGTTGACGGTCCGCCCGCGCTCACCTTCGATCCGGGGACGTGGCAGACCACTTTCGGCGACGCAGCGGTCGACCAGCTCGTCACCGATGTCGAGAATGTTCTGCGCAATCGATTCGAG
>JBJMUK010000176.1:0-9169 GCA_045811225.1 Sphingomicrobium sp.
TGCCGGGCGTGGTCACCTTCCGCGACCTCGACGATGTGGACGCCATGCTGCGCGCCGCCGGCACGGGCGGACATGCCGTGGTGATCGGCGGCGGGCTCCTCGGCCTTGAGGCCGCGCATGGCCTGAGCCTCCGCGGGATGCAGGTCACCGTCCTTCACCTCATGCCGAACCTGATGGAGCGCCAGCTCGACGAAGCGGCGGCGTGGCTGTTGAAGACGGAGCTGGAAGGGCGCGGCCACACGGTCCTCACGTCCGCCGACACCGCCGAGATCATGGGCGAGGACAAGGTCGAAGGTGTGCGGCTCAAGGATGGCCGCGAAATTCCGTGCAGCCTGGTGGTGATGGCGGTCGGCATCCGGCCCAACACGGCCCTTGCGCGCGATGCCGGACTTGACGTCGGCCGCGGCATCCAGGTCGACGATCATATGGTCACCTCCGACCCCGCGATCCTGGCGGTCGGCGAATGCGTCGAGCATCGCGGACAGGTCTACGGCCTCGTCGCACCGTTGTGGGAGATGTGCCGCGCACTCGCGGACGGCCTGACTACCGGCCCGACGGGCTATGGCGGCTCGGTCACTTCGACGAAGCTGAAGGTGTCCGGCATCGACGTCTTCTCCGCCGGAGATTTCTCGGGCGGAGCCGATTGCGAGGATATCGTTCTTCGTGATGCCTCACGCGGCGTCTACAAGCGCGTTGTCCTTCGCGACAATCGGCTGATCGGCGCGGTTCTTTACGGCGATACGCAGGACGGCAGCTGGTACTTCGACCTGCTGAAGTCGGAGGAGGATGTTCAGTCCATCCGCGACATGCTGATCTTCGGCCAGGCCTTTGCTCTGGGCGGCCAGGCGGATGCCGATGCCGCCGTCGCGGCGCTGTCGGACACGGCCGAGATCTGCGGCTGCAACGGCGTGTGGAAGGGCACCATCACCTACGCCATTCGCGAAGGGGCGGACACGCTCGACAAGGTGCGCGCCGTGACCAAGGCGAGCGCCTCCTGCGGCTCCTGCACCGGGCAGGTCGAATGTTTGCTGAAGCTGACGCTTGGCGACAATTATGTCGGGGAACGCGGCGTCAAGACAGTCTGCAAGTGCACCAGCTTCGGCCACGACCATGTCCGCCGCGAGATTGTGGCGCAGGGCATGCGGTCGATCCCCGAAGTCATGCAGAAGCTCCACTGGAGCACTCCCGACGGCTGCTCCGCCTGCCGTCCCGCGCTCAACTATTATCTGCTGTGTGCACTGCCCGGCGAATATGTCGACGACCAGCAGAGCCGCTTCGTCAACGAGCGGCTCCACGCCAATATTCAGAAGGACGGCACCTATTCGGTCGTCCCGCGGATGTGGGGCGGGATCACCAACCCGCGCGAGCTTCGGGCGATCGCGGACGTGGTGGAGAAGTTCGGCGCTCCGATGGTCAAGGTGACGGGTGGTCAGCGGCTCGACATCTTCGGTATCAAGAAGGAGGACCTGCCTGCCGTCTGGGCCGACCTCAACGCTGCCGGAATGGTGTCCGGCCATGCCTATGGCAAGTCGCTGCGCACCGTGAAGACTTGCGTCGGCGCCGAATGGTGCCGGTTCGGAGCGCAGGATTCCACCGGGCTCGGCGTGAAGATCGAGCGCATGACCTGGGGCAGCTGGATGCCCCACAAGTTCAAGATCGCAGTGTCCGGCTGCCCGCGCAATTGCGCGGAAGCGACGATCAAGGACTTCGGCGTGGTCTGCGTCGACAGCGGCTATGAACTGCACGTCGGCGGCAATGGCGGCATCAAGGTTCGCGCCACCGACCTGCTCTGCAAGGTCGGGACCGAAGCGGAAGCGATGGACGTCTGCGCGGCCTTTATCCAGCTCTACCGCGAACAGGCGCATTATCTCGAACGCACCGCACCGTGGATCGAGCGCGTGGGACTGGACCATGTGAAGCGGTCCCTGCTCGACGATCCGGACTCCGTGCCTTCGCTCGCTGCCAAGTTCCGCTTCTCGCAAACCTTCATGCAGGACGATCCCTGGGCCAGGCGCGCTGCCGGCGAAGACTCCGAACTGCACCAGCACCTCGCCGAGGTTCGTCCCTTCGCACTGGAGAATGCATGATGATCGGTGATTGGCTGGATGTCGGAAGCGTCGACCAGATCGCGCCCGGAAGCGCGCGGACTCTACCGGTCCACGGGGGCGAGGAAATTGCCATCTTCCGGACGCTCACCGGCAACTTCCACGCCTTGGTCAACAAGTGTCCGCACAAGAAGGGGCCGCTCAGCCAGGGCATCGTTCACGGCTCCGTCGTCACTTGCCCGCTCCACAACTGGAACATCTCGCTTCAGACCGGGGAGGCCCTGGGTGAGGACAAGGGCTGCGTTCCGGTCATTCCGCTTCGGATCGACGCCGGCCGAATCCTGATCGAGCGGGCGTCCGTGATTGCTCGCAAGGCCGCCTGAAATGTCTGCAGTCCGCACCACCTGCGCTTATTGCGGGGTTGGGTGCGGGGTCCTTGCGACGCCGCAGGGGGGACGAACCGCCATGATCGCCGGCGACCCGGCGCACCCCGCAAATCAGGGCAAGCTCTGTTCCAAGGGCACGCACCTGGGTGAGACCATCGGCCTCGACGGGCGGCTGCTGAATCCAATGATTGCGCAGCAACAGGCGGGCTGGGACGAGGCACTGGACCTGGTGGCGAAACGCTTCAGCGAAGCGATCCGCGAGCACGGGCCTGACAGCGTTGCATTCTACGTTTCGGGCCAGTTGCTCACCGAAGATTATTATGCCGCCAACAAGCTGATGAAGGGCTTCATCGGTTCCGCCAACATCGACACCAATTCACGGCTGTGCATGGCGAGCGCGGTGGCGGCCCACAATCGCGCGTTCGGCGAAGACCTGGTGCCCACCTGCTACGCGGATCTGAACGAAGCCGACCTGATCGTCCTGGTGGGGTCCAACACGGCGTGGTGCCACCCGGTCGTCTGGCAGCGCATCGAAGCCGCGCGCGAACGGCGCGGCGCCAAGCTGGTGGTCATCGACCCGCGCCGGACGGAGACAGCCGAAGGCGCCGACCTGCATCTCAAGTTGCGCGCGAACAGCGACATCGCCTTGTTCAACGGCCTCCAGAAGTTCCTGCTCGGCGCCGACGTGATCGATCCCGTCAAGGCGGCGCGGCGGCTTGCCGTGCCGGCAGGATATTGGGACGGTCTGGGGCCGTACGACCCCACGGCGGTGGCGGCGACTTGCGGCATCTCCGTTCCGGAATTGATCGCCTTCTACGAAATGTTCGCTGCCAAGGCGCGCTGCGTGACACTCTTCAGCCAGGGCGTGAACCAGTCGACCAGCGGCACGGACAAGGCCAATGCGATCATCAACGTCCATCTCGCCACCGGGCGGATCGGAAAGCCCGGAGCAGGCCCATTCTCGATCACCGGCCAGCCGAACGCGATGGGCGGGCGCGAAGTTGGAGGGCTTGCTTCGACGCTTGCTGCGCACATGGATTTTGCGCCGGAGAATGTCGACCGCGCAGGGCGGTTCTGGGGCGGCCCCCGGACTGCTTGTGCACCGGGCCTGAAGGCCGTCGACCTGTTCCGGGCCGTGGGCGAGGGCAGGATCAAGGCGCTGTGGATCATGGCCACCAATCCGGCCGTCAGCATGCCCGCCGCCGCCCGGGTGCGGGAAGCGCTGGCCAACTGTCCCTTCGTCGTCGTTTCCGACGTGATCGCAGACACCGATACCGGCCATTTTGCGGACGTGCGCCTGCCCGCGCTCGCCTGGGGCGAGAAGGACGGAACAGTGACCAACAGCGAGCGGATGATCAGTCGCCAGCGGCCATTCCTTCCACCACCGGGCGAAGCGCGCGCCGACTGGGATATCGTCGCAGACGTCGGTCGCCGGATGGGCTTTTCCGATGCCTTCGCCTGGCAATCTCCAGCCGCGGTGTTCCGCGAATATTGTGCAATGACGGCGTTCGAAAATGGTGGCGCGCGCCGTTTCGATCTCGGCTCTCATGCGGCAATCACGGACGCCGAATATGACTCGCTCCGGCCCTTTCAATGGGGCGGTCAGCGGATTGCCTTTGCACCCGGTGAAGCAAGGCTGATCAGCGTTGCTCAGCCTATCCTCGAGCCTGCGGCAATGACGCTGAACACCGGCCGCTACCGCGATCAGTGGCATACCATGACCCGGACCGGCCTCAGCCCACGCCTGTCGCAGCATCGCCGCGAACCATTGGTGGCGGTGCACCCCACGGACGCAGCCGCGGCTGGCTTGAGGGGTGGCGACCTCGCCGCTGTCCAGACCGATCACGGACGATCGATTTTCAAGGTGGAGGTGACTGACGGCCAGCGCGAAGGCGACATATTCGTGCCCATTCACTGGACTGATCAGATCGCAAGCGGCGGGCGTACTGGACTGCTTTCTTCGCCTTCGGTCGATCCGATTTCCGGACAGCCGGGGTTCAAGGCGACGCCAGTCCAGTTGCAGAAGATCGAACCCGACTGGCGCGCCTTCCTCGTTGCGCGTCACCCGCCGCACTCGGCGCCGGATTGCCTGTGGTGGGTCAAGGTGAAGGTGCGCGGGGGATGGTTGCTCGAGCTTGCAGGGCATGGCGAGCCAGCGGCCCTCCACTCGCTCCTGCCGGAAGGCGACCGGCTGGAAGCGGCCAACCCGCTTCGGGGGATGCAGCGCACGGTGGTGACGGTCGCGGGACGTCTGCAGGCGGCGTTGTTCGTCGTAGCTGACGGCGAGCTGCCGGCGCGCGAGTGGCTGATCGCGCAACTGGACGAGAATCAGCCCGGCAACAGCCTCGCCTACCTCGCCGGCCGGGCCGCGGGAGCCGAGGCTTCAACCGAGCCCGCGATTTGCGTTTGCCTCAATGTCGGTGAGAAGCGCATCGCCGCCGCGATGGCACAGGGCTGCGCGACCGTAAGCGAGATTGGCGCTGCGACCGGCGCAGGCACCAACTGCGGATCTTGCCGCCCAATGCTGGCACGGCTGCTGTCCGAGAGGAAGCTGGCCGACGCGGCGTGACTCCGGCGTACTGGCAAGCGGCATTACCGCGCTTCCGCACTCCAGTCTCCCGACTTACCGCCTGACTTGGACATGACCCGAACGCCTTCGATCGTCATGGTCCGGTCGATCGCCTTCAGCATGTCGAACAGGGTCAGCGCTGCGACCGAGACGGCGGTAAGCGCCTCCATCTCGACACCGGTCGGTCCGCGCGTCCGCGCTTCCGCGGCGATGCTGAAGCCCGGCAAATCCTCGTCATAGTCGATGACTACGGACAGGTGGCTGAGCGGAAGCGGATGGCACATCGGGATGAGATCAGCAGTCCGCTTCGCTCCCATCACTCCGGCCAGTTCGGCGGTGGAAATCACTGCACCTTTGGGCGCATTCCCCGCCTTCACCGCTTCGAGCGTCGCCCTCGCACAGCGCAGCCGGCCCTCGGCCGTCGCAATCCGCACCGTATCCGCCTTGGCCGACACGTCGACCATCCGCGCGCGTCCGTGCTCGTCGAGATGCGTCAGGTCGTTCACGCGCAAATGTTCCGCAGCCGCGGTACCTGTCCGGCCAGCGAACAGGGGCGGTAGCGGCTGTCGAGCTCGAGCCCGAGCACCAGGTCCCACCCATCGCGGCAGGCACCTGTGGAGCCCGGCAGGCAGAAAATGAACGTTTCCTCGGCCTGCCCCGCAAAGGCGCGCGACTGCAACGTCGACAGGCCCACGGTTCCGTAGCTCGCCTGATGGAACAGCACTGCAAAGCCGTCCATCTCACGCCGGAACAAGGGTCGCACGGCCTCGGGGGTCACGTCGCGCGGTGCGAAGCCAGTGCCACCGGTGGTGATCACCAGGTCCACTTCCGCATCGGCAATCCACGCTTTCAGTTGCGCTCGGATCGCGGCGATATCGTCGGGCACGATCTCCTTCCCCGCGAGATGGTGACCTGCTCCGGTTAGCCGCTCCACCAGCAGCGCGCCGGACTTGTCGGTCTCCTCGTTCCGTGTGTCGGAGACAGTCAGGACGGCGATGCGGAGCGGGTGGAAGGTGAGGGATTCATCGATGCCGGCCATTACTGATCCCACTTTGCCCGGTCCGCACGATCGGCTTCGGTCGGTTCGATCCAGTTGGACCCGTTCGGTCCCTGTTCGCGCTTCCAGAAAACTGCGTCGGTCTTCAGCTGGTCCATCATGAAGTCAGCCGCTTCGAATGCTGCCCGCCGGTGCGGGGAGCTTGCGGCGGCGAAGACGATTGGCTCGCCCGAATCCACCGAACCGCAGCGATGCACGATCCAGCTATGCGTGACTCCGAAACGGGCAAGCGCATCGGACCCGATCTGCTCCATCGACTGCACCGTCATCACAGGATGATGTTCCAGCACCAGCTGGTCGACGGTTTCGCCGTCCTTCGCCGTGCCCCGGGCAAGCCCAACGAAGCTGACGACGGCGCCATCGCCGGCGGCCTGGGCAATCAGTTCCGCAAGCTCGCGCTGCGGCACGAGCGGCTGGTCTTCCAAACGGACGTAGACGGGCATTTCAGCCTCCGGAAACCGGAGCGAAGAACTCAACTGGCTCACGTTGATCAATGGGGAAATCGTCTGCCACCAGGGTGTCCCCGATGCAGACTCGGACGAGCGGGCTGGCAAGGTCTAGCGCAAGTTGCGGATGCCGCGATGCGATCAGGGACCGCAGTTCGCCGACGGTAGCGCCTTTCGGAACGGCAACATCCGTCTGCGGCGCAATCTGCTCCGCCAACCTGCCGTAGAAGCGCACCTGCACCATTCACCTTCCGCCCGTTCCGGTCCCCTCTATGCCTGCGGCCTGCACTGCGCAACGAGCGCTTGCACTCGGTCGGCAGCAATGGAAAAGCCCGCGCTCCATCGATGAGGGGGCCGGCAATGCTCAAGATCACGTCCGCCAGGGTTGTCGTTACCTGCCCGGGGCGGAACTTCGTCACCCTGATTATCGAAACGTCGGACGGAGTCCGGGGCGTGGGCGACGCCACCCTCAACGGGCGCGAGCTGGCAGTCGCAAGCTACCTCACCGACCATGTCATTCCCTGCTTGATCGGCCGGGACGCCCACCGCATCGAGGACGTCTGGCAATATCTCTATCGCGGTGCTTACTGGCGGCGCGGACCGGTCACCATGTCGGCGATTGCCGCGGTGGACATGGCGCTGTGGGACATCAAGGGGAAGGTCGCGGGCCTGCCGCTCTACCAGTTACTCGGCGGCGCCTCTCGCGAGGGCGCGATGGTCTACGGCCATGCCAACGGCACCAGCATCGAAGACACGATCGAGCGGGCGAAGGAATATAGCGCGCTCGGCTACAAGGCGATCCGGCTGCAGTGCGGCGTTCCCGGGCTTGCATCGACCTATGGAGTGTCGAAGGACAAGTTCTTCTACGAGCCCGCGGACGCCGACCTTCCGACCGAAAACGTCTGGTCGACCGAGAAATATATGCGCGTGGTGCCGGAGCTGTTCGCCGCAGGGCGCGAGGCGCTTGGCTGGGACGTTCACCTGCTTCACGACGTCCATCACCGGCTGACTCCGATCGAGGCCGGTCGTCTCGGCAAGGATTTGGAGCCCTATCGCCCATTCTGGCTCGAAGATGCGGTGGTCGCGGATAACCAGGACAGCTTCCGCCTGATCCGCCAGCACACGACCACGCCGCTGGCGGTCGGGGAGATCTTCAACAGCGTGTGGGACGCCAAGCAGCTGATCCAGGAGCAGTTGATCGACTATATCCGGGCGACGGTGGTCCATGCCGGCGGCATCACTCATCTGCGCAGGATCGCCAGCTTTGCCGACATGTATAATGTCCGAACCGGCTGCCACGGCGCCACCGACCTGTCGCCGGTCACCATGGCCGCGGCGCTGCACTTCGACCTGTCCGTGCCGAACTTCGGCGTTCAGGAATATATGCGCCACACCGACGAGACGGACGCCGTCTTCCCGCATGCTTATTCATTCGCCGACGGCTTCATGCATCCGGGTGAAGCGCCTGGGCTCGGCGTCGACCTAGATGAAGAAGCCGCGGCCAAATATCCCTACAACCGCGCCTATCTTCCGGTGAACCGCCTGGAGGATGGAACGCTGTTCAACTGGTAGGTTGCGGAGCGGCGTCTAGCGGGCGCTGACGTCTTCGATCACGGCGGAGTAGGGGCCGATCCGCTCCGCTTCGACCTGTCCGCACTGGGCGATGATCGGCGTTCCGCTGGCTGAATGCGGTGCGTCCAACGTGGACAGGTTGAAGGTGCAGAGCAGGCGCTGGCCATTCTCTTCGCGCTCGAACCGCAAAAGCTGCTCTCCTGACTCGATGATCGTCATCATGCCGACCCGGAGCGCGGGGTTCGCATTCCGCAGAGCGAGGCATTCACGCGCGAAGGCCAGCAGCGAGTGGGGATCGCTCTCCTGACGATCCACCGCCAGCGCCTCGTGATCTTCGCCGAGCGGCAGCCAGGGCCGTCCACCGGTGAACCCGAAATTCTCGTCGTTGGCTCGCCACGGCATAGGCGTGCGGGCGCCGTCGCGGTTCAGCGTCTGCGGCCAGTTAGCGATCGCCTCCGGGTCCTGCAGCCGTTCGAACGGAACCTCAACCTGCGTAAGGCCGAGTTCTTCGCCCTGGTAGAGAATGATGGTGCCGCGCAGGCTTGCGAGCAGCAGCAGCTTCAGCCTCGCGAACTCCTTCGCATGCTCCGCCTCCGACCAGCGCGAAATGGCCCGGGGCGCATCATGGTTTTCGAAGGCCCAGGCCGGCCAGCCAAGCCCCTCTTGATCCGGCCAGGCGGTGACCGCTGAAGCGACAACCTGCGGGGTCAGCTGTTCAGCGTAGAGGAAGTCGAAGCTGTAGGCGCTGTTCAGCCGGGCAGGACCGTTGGTGTACTCCTGCATTTCGTGCAGTGCGCGCTCTCCGCCGACTTCCGCCAGCAGGAACCGGCTGTCGTAGCTGTTGGAAAGGTCGCGCAGCCGCTCGATGAAGCCGACGATGTCCGCGTGCGACTGGTTGTACAGATGCTGCTGGAAGTCGAACGAGCGTGTCCGCTTGCCGCCCGGAGGGGCAGCAGGATTATCGCGCAGCTGCGGGTCGTGCATCGCGAAGTTGATCGCATCGAGGCGGAAGCCGTCGACCCCGCGATCCAGCCAGAAGCGGGCGACCTGAAGCAGGGCCTCCTGCACTTGGCGATTGTGGACGTTGAGGTCCG
>JBJMUK010000177.1:0-4024 GCA_045811225.1 Sphingomicrobium sp.
ATGATCGCGCTGGTGAAACAGACGGCGCAGCGCTACGCGGCCGCGGCCTAGGCCGCTTTCCCGGTCTTCCGTTCCTCGGCAACCTTGAGCACGTCGTACGCCGCCTGAATCTCGCGGAAGCGCTTCTCCGCTTCCTTGTCGCCCTGCTTGAGATCCGGATGATGCTCTTTGGCCAGCCGACGATAGGCGGTGCGAATATCCTTGAACTCGACGTCGCTCTCGAGGCCGAGCACGCCTAGTGCGCGCATTTCGTCGCGGCTCCGGCTGCCGTCGCCGGGCCCAGCCCACTTCCACTGCGCGGATTGGCGAAAACCGGAATTGCCCTGTTCCTCCTCTGCGGCGCGCCGCGCAGCCTCCTCAGGACTGAGGCCAGCGAAGTAGTTCCAATTCTTGTTGTACTCCGCTGCATGAGCCTCGCAGAAATACCAGCGCTCGCCGCTGTTGGGGGCCTTGGGCGCGGGTCGGTCCCCGATCTCGCTGCAGCCCACTCGGTCGCACAGGCGCACCCTCGCTGCCGAGCGTCCCTTGTCGCCGTAGGAGCGCCAGCGCGGGAATCCCCAATCGTCCGATCTCTTCTGCTTTGCCATTCAATCCTTCCGCTCCGTCATTGCGAGTAGCGAAGCGACGAAGCAATCCACTAAAGACGCTGGATTGCTTCGCTGCGCTCGCAATGACAGCAATTTGCCAGAGGGCCTGTAAGCCGGGTTCTGTCCATCGCGCCTCGCGGCGTGACTGTGCGGCCATTCCTCTAGGGGACGGGTTGCCCCGCCCCTCCAGCAACCAACCCGGGCGGCGAGCCGGAACCAGGCCCATGTGCCGCCCCTATTCGGTCTTGCACCCGGTGGGGTTTACCGTGCCGGCCCTGTCGCCAGGACCGCGGTGCGCTCTTACCGCACCCTTTCGACCTTACCCGTCCGAAGTCGGGCGGTGTCCTTTCTGTGGCACTATCCCTGATGCGCCTTCGCCGAAGCTAATGACACACCGCCGGGCGTTACCCGGCACCGTGGTTCCATGGAGCCCGGACTTTCCTCGCCCCGCTTGCGCGAGCCGCGGCCGCCCGGCCCTCTGGCGCTGCGGCATATAGGTGAACGGTAGACGCGATGCGAGTCGGCGCAAAGATGTCTGGTCTGAGACGATGGACTCCCGAGTAAACACTAACAGCCGTTCACAACCGTGTAGCGTATTAAAATGCGGTTTGGTCGCGTATTATGTGGTGCCGGTTTGTGAGACTTAGACACTCCCACTGCTGGTAGGGCCTGCGTCGGATTTACCCCCAGCGCGGGCCCTTCAACTCTTGTCTACAGCCCTGCGCCACTCCCCGAACATTGCGGTCTTCCGCATAGCAAAATCACCACTGGGAGGTTTTTCGAAGCCGTGTTTGGGGGGCAAAAAAAGGGGGCGCCTAGGGCGCCCCCACTGCGCGGGAGTGTGACTCCTCGCAGCTTCTTTGCCGCTGGCTTAGGCCATTTGCGGGATCGCAACTTTCCGCCGGCGCCGCATCGAATATCCGACGGCGCCGAAGCCGATGAGCATCATCGCCCACGTTGCCGGCTCAGGCACCGCCTGTGGGGTGAAGCCGAGGCTGCCACCGTAGGAGCCAACGTTAGTGTTGTTTAACACGGTGCCCTCGATGTGCAGCGTATTAAGCGCGCCGCCGAAAATCGGCACGTCGAAAATCGAGATTGAGGTGGGAGTGATATTTGCAGGATCGGCGAAGAAATCCGTCGTTCCATTGTTAAAGAAGACGTTGGTGAAATCGACGTTCGCGACGCCACTGACGATGAAGGTGATAACCGAACCGCTGCCGCTGCCGATCTGACCCTGACCCGCCGTGCCGATCGTGAATTTAAACAAATCGGTGAAGTTCCCGGTGGGAATATCCGTGTGGCCGATGGACGCCGTAAGGGGTTCGGTACCAGTCATCGGATTGCCGCCGCTGACATAGAAGCTTGTCCCGACAGGCTGCGTGGCATAGCAAGCGAAGTTGCCCGACGGGCAGGGCAGAATCGTGGTTTGGGCCACGGCCGGGGCTGCGTAAGCAAAGGCTGAAACTGCCGTTAAAGCGATGAGTGCCCGCTTCATGCGCCGAACTCCCTGTTTGTTATCGAATTGTTAACCGTCATAGCGTAAATTGAATCGTTCTCCCAACGCTTTTTGACTCATTCTGTCCCATTTTGGGTCGATTTGGACTCAAAAGACGCTCGCTCGATCCAAATTCTCAACAGCGACTCACACCCTATATTGCGCTCCGAGACTCGTCGCTTTCCCGCGCATGGGGTCGTGTCTCCGGCCCAGCGGCGGCAGCTAGTACCTCCTCGCTGGGCCGTTTTTGGCGACCTTCTCGAACGCCGCTCACTGCAGCCGCGGCAGCAGCTTGGCGCGGCACTCGCCATCGAGGATCCGTCGATCAGTTGGGCCCCAAGCGGAGCTGGAAGGCAATCACTGCCTTCTGCTCATCGGTAACGTCTAGCCGAAGCGCTCGAGCTGTTCGCGGATCGGATTAATGTCTGCAATGGGTCGAAAGCAGACATTCGCTCCCCAAAGAAAATCCTGTCCTACAGCCGAACGTCTGTGCCTTACCTGGCAAATGCAGCGAAACCGTCTTCTAGTCGGCGGCCAGAGATCGAGGGTGACAAAGTGGAGGAAGTGGAAGAACCCCCGTTTCGACCCCCCCTCCGCTCGCAGGTCTTGTGAACTTGGGCGCTCTAGGAGCGTCGGCGTTTCACTGCGGCCGCGGAAGCAGCAGCGCGAGCAGCTTGGCCCGGCACTCGCCATCGATGATCCCGTCGATGAGATCGGGCCGGAAGCGGCGCTGGAACGCGATCACCGCTTTCTGTTCATCGGTGACATCGTATCCGAACCGCTCGAGGGCCAGCAGGAAGCCGGCGTCGGTCCAATAGGGGTCGATGAGGTCGCGCGATGGACTGGGGAGCGCGAGCCGTCGTTTCGCGAGCTCCCACCAGGGAAACAGCTCCCCCGGATCTTCCTTTCGCGCGGGCGCAACGTCGGAATGACCGACGACATCCCCGCGGCCGATGCCGTGCCGCTCCTTGATGTCGGCAACGAGCGGGATGACCGACGCCATCTGCTCGTCCGGAAAGGGGCGGTAGCCGAATTCGTGGCCCGGATTGACGATCTCGATCCCAATGCTCGCGGAGTTCACATCCGTGATGCCGCGCCAGCGCGACTTTCCCGAGTGCCACGCGCGATGGTCTTCATCGACGAGCCGATAGACTTTGCCATCCTCATCCACGAGGTAGTGGCACGACACCTTGGCTTCCGGCGAAGTCAGCCGGTCGAGCGCACCCTGGCAGTCCGGCATGCCGGTATAGTGCAGCACGATCATCGAGATCGCCAGCTTGCGCTCGTCATAGTTCGGCGATGGAAGGTCGAGGCAGTCGAGCACGCCACAGTTGGCGCACAGCAATGGCCGTCCGGTCAAGCCCCGGACGCAGCTCTCCGGTCGGCGCCGGTCCTTTTATCGACCCGGGAACCGTCGCCGATGAGGCGGTACAGACCCCGCGCTTCGACGTCGCTGGCGAGCTTGTTCGTCTGGCCGATGACCGTTTCACCGGCTCCCAGCATCAGCCATCCATCGACAGCCATGGATGCCGCGAGGCGCTCGAAGGCCAGCGTCTTCTTCTCGGGATTGAGGTAGAGCATCACGTTGCGGCAGAGGACGATGTCGAACTCGCCCGGATGCGGCGGCGGCTCCAGCAGGTTGTGGACCTGGAAGCGCACGGGCTTGCGCAGTGGCTCGACCGCGCGCCATCCGTCGGCGCACTCCTCGAACCATTTGATCATCTGGTTGATGCCGAGGCCGCGCTGGACCTCAAATTGGCTGTAGATGCCGGCCCGTGCTCTTTCGATGCACGCCGTGGACACGTCGGTGCCGAGGATGTCGATCGTCCAGCCGATCCATTTCTCCGGCTCGTCCGCGAACAGCATCGAAAGCGAATAGACTTCCTGGCCGGTCGAGCAGCCCGCCGACCAGATCCGGATCCGGCGATTCTTCTGCCGCCGC
>JBJMUK010000178.1:0-3999 GCA_045811225.1 Sphingomicrobium sp.
GTCGCCGCGCCCAGCCCGCGACGAGGCGCGCGGCAGACGGGTTATGCCCACCGTCGAGCCAGATCTCTCGGTCGCCGACCAGCGGTCCCGGCCCAAGGTGCTGCAAGCGTGCCGGCCAATCTGCCCAGCCCATTGCTGCTCCCAAAGCGCTCGCGGGAACGCGCAACGCCGCCTGGTGGCGGATCATCGCAACAGCCAGCGCCGCGTTCATCGCCTGGTGGCGACCTGGTAACCGGGGCAGGGGCAGGTTGAATTCGCCCTGCTCGTCGCGATAGCGAAGCCGGTTGCGCTCCGCGATCGCGTCCCACGGGCCGCCCCTGGGAAACCAGGGGGCGCCTACTCGCGAGGTTATTTCACCGATGCGGCTGCCAATTGCAGGCGGATAGAGTTGCGTGATCAAAGGCACGCCGGGTTTCGCAATGCCCGCTTTCTCCGCGCCGATGTCCGGCAGCGTCGTTCCCAGGAATTGCTGGTGATCGAGCGCCAGTCCGGCAATGCCGCAGACGAGCGGCCGGTCAATCACGTTGGTTGCGTCGAGCCGCCCACCGAGCCCGACCTCCAGGATGCACGCGTCGGCCGGTTCCCGGGCGAAAGCCAGGATCGCGACTGCGGTGGTCACTTCGAAGAAGCTGGGCTCGACGCCCTCGGAGACGGCAAGCACTTCGCCAAGCAATTCTGCCAGCTCTTAATCTTCGACCAGACTCCCCGCGATCCGGATGCGCTCGTTGAAGCGAACGAGGTGGGGGCTGGTGAAGACGTGGACGCTTTTGCCGGCAGCCTCCAGCGCCGCGCGGAGGAAGGCACAGGTGGACCCTTTGCCGTTGGTGCCCGCGACATGGAAAATGGGCGGAAGGGAATCCTGGGGACGGCCAAGCCGCTCCAGTAAGGTGGTAATTCGCTCCAGCCCCAGATGATCGCCGGCCGGCGAAAGCTTCGCGAGCCGGTCCAGCTGTTCCTGGACGGCCGGGTGCTCCGACCGTGCGAAATCGGCCATCAGGCCGCCGCCTTCTCCGGCGCTAGGTAGGCGATCAGTTGCCCAAGGCGCTCGCGCAGTTGCTGCCGCGGCACGACCATGTCGATCATACCATGTTCCAGCAGATATTCGGCCCGCTGGAATCCTTCCGGCAATTTCTCGCGGATCGTCTGCTCGATGACGCGTTGTCCCGCGAAACCGATCAGCGCTCCGGGTTCGGCGAGTTGCACGTCGCCAAGCATCGCGTAGGACGCCGTAACGCCGCCGGTTGTCGGGTCGGTGAGAATGACGAGATAGGGCTGGCCTGCTTCGCGAAGCTCCGCCAGCGCGACCGTGGTGCGGGGCATCTGCATCAGCGACAATATGCCTTCCTGCATACGCGCGCCGCCGGCGGCAGTGAACAGGATGTAAGGGCAGGCATCGGCGATAGCCGCCCGGATACCAGCGACGATTGCGGCTCCGACGGCAATGCCCATCGATCCACCCATGAAGGCGAAGTCCTGCACGCCGACGATCGCATCCTGGCCTTCGATCTTTCCGCGCGCGGTCTGGAGCGCATCCCGCTCGTTGGTTGCGGTGCGTGCAGTCTTCAGCCGGTCGGTATAGCGCTTAGTATCCTTGAACCGCAGCGGATCCTCGCGCACTTCCGGCGCCGGCAGGACCTCATGCGTGCCACCGTCGAAAAGCATTGCGAACCGGTCCGCGGGCCCGATGCGGTCATGATGGTCGCAACGCGGGCAGACCTTCAGATTTTCTTCCCATTCCTTCAGGAAGACCATCGTCCCGCACTTGCCGCACTTGTGCCAAAGCGTGTCGGTCGTCTGCCGCTTGGGCAGGAAAGGAATGCCGCTACGAACGCGGCTGAGCCAACTCATTGAACCATCTCACTTGCAACGCCGAGTTCGGCAGCGATCGATCGGACTGCCTCGGCAGGATTCGGGGCGCCCGTGACCGGTCGCCCGATCACCAGCATGGAGGCCCCTTGGTCAAGTGCCTGGCGCGGAGTGACAATCCGTTTCTGGTCGCCAGAGGCCGATCCGGTGGGCCTGACACCGGGCACGACGAAGTAGCCGTCAGGCCACTCCTTGCTTGCGGCACCCACTTCCGCCCCCGAGCAGACAATGCCGTCGATTCCGGCACGACGGGCGAGCGCCGCAAGTCGCTGGACCTGTTCGGCGGGCGACCCGGATACGCCCGCTGCGGATAGATCATCGGCATCAAGGCTGGTGAGGACGGTGACGCCGACGACTTTCGTCTGCGTCGAAGCGGCGGCCTTGGCGGCCTGCATCATCGCTTCTCCACCCGCTGCATGCACTGTCAGCACGGCTGGAGCGATCGGTGCCAGCGCCTGGACCGCCTTGGCTACGGTATTTGGAATGTCGTGGAGTTTCAGGTCCAGAAAGATGGGCAGGCCCAGCGCCGCAATCGCGCGCACGCCTACCGGTCCGTTGGCGCAGAAGAACTCCAGTCCCAGTTTCACGCCCCCCGCATCCCGTCGGACCGCTTCCGCAAGTCCGAGTGCGATGTTGAGGTCGGGTGTGTCGATCGCAACGAAGATCGGGCTCACAGGCCGGCCTCCACCTCAGTGTCCGTACTAGCGCGGGGCTCTGCAGTTACGGGGGGTGCGATGCTCCGCTCCAATGCCTCGTACCGCCGCCGCGCCGACCATAGCCGGCCGCGCAGAATTAGGAACGTGGGCAGGAAGCCGAGAATGAAGACTAGTAGTAGCAGGACCGGGATCTTGATGTCCGCCTGCAGGTCGCCCCACAGGTTCAAGGTCACTGGGTTCCAGTTCACCCAGGCGAACAGCGATATGATCACCGCCACTGCCATCCAGAACAGGGTCTTCAGGAATTGCATGGTGCGCGCTTTAGGGTAGGGCGCGGCTTAACGCCAGCTTCAGCGGTATTCGTCGCACGCCTGAGTCGGTCCATCGCATCGACCCGATCGGCATTGTTGAGCGGTTCGAGGCGGCCCGCCACAGCATGTTCAACGTTCGGGGTGGGACTTTGACAAGCAGATTGACGTTCGGATTGATCCTGGCCGCGGCCAGTGCGCTGGGCCTGTGGACGATGCAGCCGAGCGCAGCGCCGCAGCAGCAAAAGGCGAAAGCCACGGCCGCGGCACATGCGAAGCTCGCGACACTTTCGGAAAATGCGCGCAGGGACGTGGACTATGCCGCGCTCGACGGTCGCCTGAAGCAGCTCGCCAACAAGCCGACGATGGTCGGCATGTCGGTGGGGATCGTCGAAAATGGCCGCATCACTTTCCTGTCGGGATACGGCGTGACGGAAGCCGGGAAGGACGAGAAGGTCACGCCGGAAACGGTCTTTCGCTGGGCGTCAGTGTCCAAGGGGCTTGCCGCGACAATGGTCGCGAAGCTCGCTGAGCAGGGGAAGGTCAACCTGAACGCCCCCGTTGGCACCTACAAGACGACCCTTCGCCTGCCGGGCGGGGCGGAGAACCGGGCAACCGTCGGTGACGTCCTTAGCCATCGGCTCGGCCTTTACCGAAACGCCTACGACAACAAGCTTGAGGAGGGGCAAGACCCGCACTTCCTTCGCCAGACGCTCGCTCAATTGAACTCGATCTGTGCGCCGGGGACCTGCTGGAGCTACCAGAACGTCGCCTACGACACGGCGTCCGAGCTTGTCGAAAAGATTAGCGGCAAGAGCTATCCGCAGGCGGTGCAGCAGATGCTGTTTAATCCGATCGGAATGACGAGCGCGAGCGTCACTCGGGAAGGATTGGTCGGGGCCAAGAGCTGGGCGCGTCCGCACACCGTCGGCCGCCGCCCGCTCGAAGTGCTCGACGCTTATTACAAGGTTCCGGCGGCGGGAGGCGTGAACAGCAACATCAAGGACATGAGCCTGTGGATGATCGCGCAAATGGGCCTGATGCCCGATGTGCTGTCGCCCAAGTTGCTGAACACGATCCACGCTCCCTTGGTGAAGACTCCGGGTGAGCGCGGGCGGATGCGCAAGTTCCTCGAACGGCTGGGACAGGCCGATTACGGCTATGGCTGG
>JBJMUK010000179.1:0-12849 GCA_045811225.1 Sphingomicrobium sp.
GACCAGATCTTTGCCATCCCGCGCGGCACCTACGCGCGGCACATGGCCGGCGACCATGTCGATATATTGCCGCAGACCATAAACCTGACCCTGGGCGTGAACGATGTCCTCGTGCTCAAGAACAATGACGTGGCACCACACATCTTCGGCCCGACGTTGGTAATGCCGGGGCAGACCTTCAGCCTGCCGTTTACGCAGGCTTCCACCTACAGCTTTCAATGTACCGCCCACGCCACGGGCCAACTCAACATCATTGTCGCGCCCGCGCCTACGTTGGGTTGGCAGCGGCTGCGCTGGCGGACGCAGAAACTGCTGAACGCTGCTTGAAGGGGACCGAAGTGAAACGAACAGACAATCCCCTGATTAGGGTCGTCGCGCCGATGTTGGTGATCGCCTTGCTGCTGGCGGTGTGGTGGATGGTCGTCGCAAGATCCGACGATCATATCTTTCCCACGCCCCTTCAAGTCGCAACAGGTGCTTGGGAACTCGTCGAAGACGGCACCTTATGGGAACATATCGGGGCCTCCCTGACGCGCGTCGGTATCGGGTTCCTGGCCGCTTTGGTTGTCGCTGTCCCGCTGGGCTTGTGGATGGGCTGGGTCACCGGCGCCTATTACACGCTTAACCCCTTGTTTCAGATGCTTCGGCCGATCTCGCCAATCGCGTGGATCCCGGTCGCAATCCTGTGGTTCGGGGTTGGCAACACATCACCCATCTTCCTGATCTTCATTTCCTCGGTCTTCCCGATGATCGTCCAAACCACCGTTGGCGTGCGCACCATCGACCGCCGGTACTTGCGGGCCGCCGCCAACTTCGGCGTTTCAAAGGCGACCCTGTTCCGCGAAGTCGTTTTTCCCGCGGTGCTGCCGGAGATCATCGTGGGTATGCGAATTGGCATCGGCGTGGCCTGGCTGGTGGTCGTCGCCGCCGAGATGATCGCGCTTCATTCCGGTCTTGGCTACCTCATCATGGACTCGCGCAATGCGGGCAATCGCTATGACCTGGTCATTGCAAGCATGATCATCATTGGCGTGATCGGCCTTCTGCTCGACCTCGCAACTCGCCTTCTGGAAGGCATGAAGACGGTGAAGTGGCGCTATGTCCGATAAGAAGATCGTTCTCGAAAACGTAACGAAAGGCTTCGGCGAGCTGTCCGTTGTCGGCGGCGTCAGCCTGGACGTGAAGGAAGGCGAGTTCGTCGCGATCGTCGGGCCATCCGGCTGCGGCAAGTCCACGCTGCTCAACATCGTTGCAGGGTTCGAGCGGCCCGACGGCGGCTTGGTCCTGATCAACGGCGCCAAGCTCAAGAAGCCGACCCGAAACGGGATCATGATCTCTCAGCACGGGTCCGTATTCCCGTGGCTTACGGTACAGGAAAACTTGCTGTTCGCGCTTAGCGGCACCAGCCATCCGGAACCAGCGAAGCGGGCCCATCGCTACATCGAGATGGTCGGCCTGAGTGGGTTCGAAAACGCCTACCCCCATGAATTGTCGGGCGGCATGCTGAAGCGGGTGGAAATCGCACGAGCGCTCGTGGTCAAGCCTGAGATCCTCTACATGGACGAGCCATTCTCCGCGCTCGACGCGCTGATGAGCCTGAGGATGCAGACGGAGCTTCGGCGTATCTTGGACGAGGAGCGCCACACCGTGCTTCTGATTACCCACGATGTCGAGGAAGCCATTTACCTGGCGGATCGCATCCTGGTCCTGTCGCCGAGACCGACGGTCATCCAGACCAGCTTCACAGTCGACCTGCCGCATCCGCGCAAGCTCTCGCACCCCACTGCGCAGGCACTGAGAGAAGCGATATTGACGGAGCTCGGGCTGTAGCCGAGACCGCCAGGTTGTTCGCCTAAAGAAACCACGACGGTATCTGACTCGGGTTTGAACCCTCGGAGCGGACTGGATTGGCGCGCCTATCGAAGCGCTTGCCATTTCCAAGTCGTGCGATCATCAAATCCGCGCCGAGGAAGCTTCCGAAGCGGTGCTCATAACAAGCGCGGTGATCATGGATCAGCTGCGGTCCTGTAGGATGACTATTGGCATGACCTTACGATCTCTCGCGCTGCTCACGGCCGCGATGTGCTCATCCTCACTGACCGCCGCAGGACGTGAGTGCGTGCAGTCGCCCAACCGAACCATTGAATTGTGCGTCGACGTGAAGGACGGCTCAGCCATCTACGACGTATCGCGCAACGGACAGAGGGTGCTGGCCCCTGCGCCGCTTGGCCTCACATTCGAGGGAGAAGCAGCGCCGCGCTTCACGGCCGTTACGTCCGTGCAGCGATCCGCGTCTGACACGAAGTGGGAGCAGCCCTGGGGCGAGCAAAGGGTGATAAGGGACAATCACCAGGAGCTGCGCGCGACGTTCGCGGGAGATACCGCGTTCAACCGGCAGATGATTGTGACCTTTCGGGTGTTCGACGACGGAGTGGGGTTCCGGTACGACTACAGTTCAATCCCCGCGGGACGTGAGGTCCAAGTCACTGACGAACGGACGGAATTCCACCCGACGGGCAGTTATCGCGCATGGTGGTATGAAGCGCTCGGGGAAGAGCGCGACGAATATCTCTATAAGGAGACCGATGCACGACGGATCACAATCGCCGAGACGCCGCTGACCCTGAAAGGAGACAATGGCGTCTACCTTTCCTTCCATGAGGCTGCGCTCGTCGATTTTCCGAGCATGCTGCTCGCCGGCGACGGCGCTGGCTCACTGAAGGCCAGGCTGATGCCTTGGCCTGATGGCGTGCTGGCGAAGAAGACAGGTCCGTTCGTCACGCCATGGCGGACCGTGCTGATTGGAGCGTCGCCTGCCGAGCTCGCCGACAGCAGGATCGAGCTTAATCTCAACGAACCAAGCAAGATTGCCGACATCTCCTGGTTCAAGCCGGGCAAGTACATCGGGGTGTGGTGGGAAATGCACCTCGACAAGTCCACCTGGTCGAGCGGCCCTCGACACGGCGCAACGACCGCAAACGTAAAGCGCTACATGGACTTCGCTGCCAAATATGGTTTCGACGGCGTGCTGGTAGAAGGCTGGAACCAGGGCTGGGATGGCGACTGGACCCAGAACGGGGACAAGTTCAGCTTCACCAAGCCTTACCCCGACTTCGATATCAAGGAGATTGCAGCTTACGGCCGATCGAAGGGTGTAAAGCTGATCGGCCATCACGAAACCGGCGGCGGCATCCCCAATTACGAAGCTCAGCTGGAAGATGCGATGCGCCTTTACGAGGGCGCCGGGGTGTCGGTTGTGAAGACCGGCTACGTCCATCACAGCGGGGACATCACGGATGCGGAAGGCGGCAAGCACTGGTTTGCGGACCAGTATATGGTGCGCCACGATCTGAAAGTCGTTGAGACCGCTGCGGCCCATCGCATCGCAATCGACACGCACGAACCGGTGAAGGATACCGGGCTGCGGCGGACCTGGCCCAACTGGGTCAGCCGCGAAGGTGCTCGCGGACAGGAATTCAACGCTTGGGGCAATCCGACCAACCCGCCCGAGCATGTCACCATCCTGCCCTTCACGCGGATGCTCGGCGGACCGATGGATTACACGCCCGGTGTGTTCGACGTGGTGCACGGCAAGACGGAGCTGACCCGTCGCGGTCAGTCGACGATTGCAACCCAGCTCGCGCTCTACGTGGTGCTTTACAGCCCCATTCAAATGGCGCCCGACCTGATGGAAAACTATTTGGGGCGCCCCGACGCCTTCCAGTTCATCCGCGACGTTCCAACCGATTGGGAGACTTCGAAGACCCTTGCGGGCGAGATCGGGAACTTTGCCGTCGTGGCCCGGCAGCAGCGAGGCGGTAAGGACTGGTTCCTCGGCGGGGTGACCGACGAGAATGCCCGCAAGATCAGCCAGCCGCTGACCTTCCTTGAACCCGGCAAAAGGTATGAGGCGCAGATCTACGAGGACGGGCCGGACGCAAATTACGTGACTAACACGACGGCCCTCAATGTCCGGCGCGTGAAGGTTACAAGCGCGGACGTTCTGGACCTCGCAATGGCTCCGGGCGGCGGGGTCGCCATCCGCTTCAAGCGCCTGAACTAGCTACGCCTACGAGAGAGCGGTGTCGCAGGTCGGCCTGTTCGCGGCAGCGGTCGCTGTTGCGGTCGGCGGAGGTACTGCCGCCGCTGCACAACCGAGCCCAGTGACTGTCGCCGGCCTTCCCGTCGACAAGGCCGCCGGGCGGGGCGCCAAGATGCCCTTCGACGAATATGAAGCGGAGAACGGCCGCTTCGTCGGCACTGTTGTGGGCCCCTCCCGGCGCTTCACGGAGATTTCGTCGGAGGCGTCCGGGCGCCGGGCTGTCCGCCTACAGCGCATTGGCGATTACGTGGAGATCACGCTCGCGCACCCCGCCAACGCCATTAGCGTCCGCGCGGCGATCCCCGACACCCCCGATGGGCGAGGACGCAAGTCGGCGCTGTCGGTATCAGCGAACAGTCGCAAGCTTGGCACTCTGGCGATCACCTCCGAGTACGGATGGTTTTACGGGGCTTACCCGTTCAGCAATCGACCCTCCGACGGGTTGCCGCACCACTTCTTCGACGAAAGCCGGCTGCTGTTGGCAGAGGTGCTCCCAGCGGGGACGAAGGTGCGCATTGAGGTCCGAGCGGAAGCCCAAGCTCCGTGGCATGTTATCGACCTCATGGATTTCGAGTTGGTGGCCCCACCCGCCGCCATGCCTGCCGGTGCGGTATCGCTGACGGAACTCGGGGCCGATCCGTCCGGCAGGAAGGACAGCACACCCGCGTTGAAGAGAGCAATTCGCGCCGCTCAAAACGCAAGCGGGTCTGTCTGGATTGGACCGGGAACGTTCCGCATCGACGGCCACGTTATTGTTGATCGGGTGCGCATTCACGGAGCCGGACCTTGGCTCAGCATATTGCGTGGGCGCGGTGCCGGTTTCTACGGCAAGCCTGCGCCGAATGGATCAACTGACGTCGAGCTTCGGGATTTCGCCCTGATCGGCGAGGTCCGCGAGCGGAAGGATCACGAGCAATTATCCGGGATTGGTGGGGCATTCAGCCGGTCGATCATCAGCAATGTCTGGCTACAGCACCACAAGGTCGGCATCTGGCTTGACGGGCCGCTGGATGCTTTGCGCATTAGCGGGGTCCGCATCGTCGACAACACCGCGGATGGGATCAACCTGCGGAGAGGCGCCACCAACTCGGTCATCGAGAACGTCTTCGTCCGCAATTCGGGCGACGACGGAATTGCGCTCTGGTCGCACCGGCAGCCCGATAGCAATGTCGTGATCCGAAACAACACCGTCGTGGCACCGATCCTGGCGAACGGAATCGCGATCTATGGTGGCAACGGCGTTCAGATCACAGGCAATCTCGTGGCCGACACTGTAACGCAGGGCGGCGGCATCCACCTTGGCAATCGCTTCGACGCTGTTCCGTTGTCGGGGAGCGTGTCCGTGCGCAACAACCTGCTGGTGCGGAGCGGCAGTTATGACCCGAACTGGCGGTTCGGCGTCGGCGCGTTCTGGATCTATGCTCTCGATCACCCCGTGACGGCCGAAATCCAAATCACGGAGTTGGAGATCATCGACAGCACCCTGCCCGCAATCCTCTTCATCGGACAACGCATTACCGGAGTGCGCTTCGACGGTCTGAAGGTGAAGGGAGCAGCTCAGTGGTTACAAGCCCGCGGCGGAGGGACCGCGATCTTCCAGGATGTGCAGGCGTCCGACCTTGAGCACGCCGGATGGCTGAAATGTGATGGCTTCGCCGCGACGTTCGGCAGGGTGAGCCCTGAACTCCAGGGAGAATCTAACGGCCGCTGCGTCCGGTAGTCAGTCCAGCTTACGGATGATTTCGTGGACCTTGGCGACGACAAGACCGAGGCGGCGCACGATGATGCTGTTGCGGACCGTCCGGCCGTTCCCCTGGGGCGTCAGTGTCTGCTCGGCCTGACCCCCCTTGACCGGGTAGCGGAGCACCAGACTGTTCCCAACCATCTTCCCGCGCACGGTTCCGGGGCTGTCACTGATCGTTCCGACAAGGGTATTCGGCGCGACTTCCCGAAGGAACCACCGGCGCTGCTTGGCCGGCTTTGACCCCTGGTGCACGACCTGATCCAGAACGAAGCCGCCCTGCCCGTCCGAATGCCCTCTGCTCTCTACCTTGAAGGGCTCCGTGTTCTTCATGATCACGTGCAGCGTTCCATCACCCCGCGTCGATCCGCTGAAGAAGACGAACGGGTCGAACCCCGCCGCGCCGGCCGTTGAGGGAGCGAACAAAGCGAGGCAAAGCAATAAGGTACGGAACATCGCAGCCCAACGCGTCTGTTCCGGCTTTGCTCCCGCGTGTGGCGGTCAGACTCGTCCTGCGAGTAGCGCGTCCACAACCGTCGGGTCCGCCAGGGTCGACGTGTCTCCGAAGCCGCTGGTCTCCCCTTCCGCAATCTTGCGGAGGATCCGGCGCATGATCTTGCCCGATCGCGTCTTGGGCAATGCGGGGGTAAAGTGGATCTTTTCTGGGGCCGCCAGCGCTCCGATTTCACGTCGGACCAGCTGATTCAGATCCTTGCGCAGATCTTCGTCGCCAGCCTCCCCTGCGTTGAGCGTCACATAGGCGTAGATCGCCTGGCCCTTGATCTCGTGCGGCATGCCCACGACCGCAGCTTCAGCGACCTTGGCGTGCGCGACGAGTGCGCTTTCCACTTCCGCGGTGCCGATGCGATGGCCTGAAACATTGATCACGTCGTCGACGCGGCCGGTGATCCAGTAATATCCATCCTCGTCCCGACGGCAGCCGTCCCCGGTGAAGTAAAGGCCGGGATATGCGGAGAAATATGTCTGGAAGAAGCGCTCGTGATCGCACCACACGGTCCGCATCTGCCCGGGCCATGAGGTGGCAAGGCACAGGTTGCCGCTGGCCGCGCCTGCGAGGATGCGATGCTTCGGATCGACTAGCAATGGCTTGATGCCTGGCAAGGGGTTGGTCGCGGACCCTGGCTTCATGTCGGTCGCTCCGGGGAAGGGCGAGATCAGGATGCCGCCCGTTTCTGTTTGCCACCAAGTGTCGACGACCGGGCAGCGGCCATCACCGACGACGCGCCAGTACCACTCCCACGCTTCCGGATTAATCGGCTCACCGACCGTGCCGAGCAGGCGCAGCGACGTGCGGCGATGCTTCGTCACCGGCTGGTCGCCTTCACGCATCAATGCTCGAATGGCGGTGGGCGCCGTGTAGAAGATCGTCACTCCAAGGCGATCGATCGTCTCCCAGAAGCGGCCGTAATCGGGATAATTGGGGACGCCGTCGAACATGACGCTTGTCGCACCCATCGCGAGCGGTCCGTAAACGACATAGGTGTGGCCGGTGATCCAGCCCACATCGGCCGTGCACCAGTAGATATCGTCGCTGCGTGCGCCGAAGATCCAGTCGAAGGTTGTCGCTGCCCACACGGCATAGCCGCCAGTGGTGTGCACGACGCCTTTCGGCTGACCAGTGGAACCCGACGTGTAGAGGATGAACAGCGGGTCCTCCGCCTCCATCACTTCAGGCTCGCACTCCGTCTCCAAGCTATCGCGCAAAGCGGAATAGGAAACATCCCTCCCCTCCTTCATCGGGACATCAGCGCCGGTGCGCTCGACGACGATGACGCTTGGTACATCGCGGTGCTGCAGTGCGGCGTCCACGTTCGCCTTGAGCGGGATCTTCTTGCCGCCGCGAACGCCCTCATCAGCAGTGATCACTGCGCAGGCATCGCAGTCGGCGATGCGGCTTGCGAGGCTTTCGGGCGAGAAGCCTCCGAACACCACGGAATGGATTGCGCCGATGCGCGCGCAGGCGAGCATCGCGGCCGCTGCCTCCGGGATCATCGGCATGTAAATCATGACCCGATCCCCACGGCGGACTCCCCGCTGCCGCAGCAAATTCGCCATTCGGCAGGTTTCGGCGTGCAGCTCGCGATAACTGACCTTGCGCCCGTGGCCTGGCTCATCAGCTTCGAAGATCAGCGCGGTTTGGTCGCCGCGCTCTGCCAGGTGGCGGTCGAGGCAATTGACGGACAGGTTCAGCTGTCCATCCCCGTACCAGCGGATGCGGAAGTCCGCTTCATCGAAGGACCAGTCACCAGCCTGCGTCGGGAAGCGATTCCAGCTCAGCCGCTGAGCTTGTTCGAGCCAGAAGTCGTCCGGCTGGGTTTCGACGCGGCGGTGCATCTCCGCAAGCTCGGCACGTCCGACCACGGCCTGGAAGTCCTCAGGAACGGGATGCACTGCTTCTGCCATGACTACACTTCCTGGCGCGCGCGGGCGAGCACGCCATTGGCTTGGGTGAGGTGCGGGCGATCGACCATTCTGCCGTTAACCGACAGGACGCCTGCATCCGGGTTCTGCTCGAAGGCTTCGATAACGGCCCGGGCGTGCGCGATATCGTCGGCCGACGGGGTAAAGGCCTCGTTGATTATGGCGACCTGGTCCGGATGAATGGCAAGCTTGCCCGTGAAGCCATCGCGGCTCGCGGCCTGCGCCTCTTTTGCCAATCCGTCGAGATCGCGGAAGTCGGTGAAGACGCCGTCAACCGGCTGGGCCCGGGCCGCGACAGCGCCGGCAAGGCAGAGAGATCTGGCCAGGCGATAGGTAAAGGAGAGCGCCCCCGTCTCATCATATTTGGAAGAAGCGCCAAGCGCCGCGGACAGGTCCTCCGCGCCCCAGCTCATCGCTGCCAGCGTCGACTTGGGATCGCGATAGGATAGCAGCCCGAACAGGCTCGCCGGAGTTTCCGTAACGATTGCGTGGATCGGGATGTTACCAGTGCGGTGCGACAGCTGGATCACGTCGGCGCCGCTTTCCGCCTTTGGGAGCACGATGCCGTGAATGGCGGGGAGACCAAGCACTTCCAGGTCGTCGCGATGCTCGTCGGTGCCCAGCGGATTGACGCGCACCCACCATTGGGGGCCGTCGGAGCGGCGGCCCAAGTTGCGGAGCGTATCGCGAGCGGCAATTTTCCGGCCGACAGCAACGCTGTCCTCAAGATCGAAGATGACTGCGTCGGCATCGCTCTCGATCGCGCGCGCGATCTTTTTCTCGCTGTCCGCCGGAACGAAGAGCCAGCTGCGCGGGGTCATGCGGCCTTCTTCGCGATCAATGCGGTTCGCAGGCACCGTGCAACCAACTCTCCGCGCTGATTGAAGCTTTTGTGCTCGAAGGTCACGATACCGGCATTCGGTCGCGACTTGCTTTCACGCAAGGCGGTGACTTCCGTCTCAGTTCGGAGCGTGTCGCCCGTGAACACCGGGGCCGGAAATGTCAGATCGGTATAGCCGAGGTTCGCGACTAGGGTGCCCATGGTGGTGTCAGCAACGCTGACGCCAATCATCAGGCCGAATGTGAAAATGGAATTGACGAGCGGCTTGCCAAACTCGGAAGCCGCGGCGGCTTCATGGTCGAGATGCAGCGGCTGTGGATTATGAGTCAGGGTAGAGATCAGGACATTGTCCGTCTCCGTCACCGTTCGCGTCACCGAATGAGCGATGCGATCACCAACCTGCCAATCGTCGAAAAAGCGCCCGGACATTTGCCTCGTCTAGGCGAGGGTGCGGGTGGTTGCCAAGGCTCCGCCGCTCAGTAGAGCGCCCTGCGCGTAAGCCGGGCCTTGAGCTCGCACATGCCGATGCGGTCCACCGTTTCCTTGGGTTCGCTGGAGCGGACGACATTCGCAATATGGCCGAGCATCTGGCCGATAATGTCGACGGATTGAAGTGTCACCGAATGGCGCATCACGACCGCCGTGTCCGACGAAAGCTGGTCGCCCATCGTGTCCAGCATCCTCCGCGCATATTCCAGTTCCTCGGCCAGCCGCAGGAGCAGCAGGTCTTCGGTTGGCGGGGGTGGGGGCGGTGTTGGCGGAAGCTGCCGCCGGATGGAGCGGCGCGGCTGCTGACGTGCTTCCGACACGATCGAATCGCAGCGCTGCTGCGCCTCGGACGAGGGGGCGATGCTGTTCTTCAGATGCGCAGGAGCGCCGTAATAGTTGTCAGGCACGCGTCCGGTCCATGGAAGCCACTGACTGGCGCATAGCAGGGCATCGTAAACAAATGATTTTATAACCGTTTTGGTAGGAAATTGGTTAATCGGTCATTTGCCGTTCGTCGAACTTCTGTTGGGCCGCGCGGATGCAATCAATGTGCTCGCTCGCCCATTCGCCGAGCGCCCGAACTGGCCCGCGCAGAGACAGGCCAAGTTCCGTCAGCTCGTAATCGACACGCGGCGGGATAGTCGGCGTGACATGACGACTGATCAGTCCGTCGCGTTCAAGACCGCGGAGCGACAAGGTCAGCATCCGCTGCGAGATACCGTCGATCTCGCGCTTCAGCTCGGAGAACCGCCGCGGGCCGAAGCCAAGCGCCATCACGATCTGCATGCTCCATTTGTCGCCAACGCGATTGAGTACCGGCGTAATCCGGCCGCACGCATGACTGACGAACCCCCCCGAATCCGCGGTGGCGCTGGTCACATTGCTGTGCCCGGGTGACAAAAATGTGCTGTCTTGAAGGCTTTCCATAGGTGGTTACTTAAAGCGTCCCGGTAACAAATCAATACCAAGGACCAAATCATGACCATCCTGAAAATCGATAGCAGCATCACTGGCGAGAACAGCGTGAGCCGCCAACTCACCATGCGCATCGTTGAACAGCTCCGCACCGCCCGCCCCGATGCCGAGGTGGTGGAGCGCGACCTGGTGGACAAGCCTCTCGAACATTTGACCCTGGGCGCTTTCGCTGACAGCTTCGTGCTCGACGAATTCCTCGCCGCCGACACGGTGGTGGTCGGCGCCCCGATGTACAATTTCACCATCCCCAGCCAGCTGAAGGCCTGGATCGATCGCATCGCGGTGGCTGGAAAAACCTTCCGCTACACGGAGAATGGCCCCGAAGGCCTGGCCGGCGACAAGCGCGTTATTATCGCGATCTCTCGTGGCGGCTTCTACGGTGAGGATTCCCCGGCTGCGCCCCTGGAGCATCTCGAAACCTACCTGCGGGGCGTTTTCGGGTTCATCGGAGTTCGCCCCGAGATCGTCCGCGCGGACGGGATTGCCGTCTCTCCCGAGCAGCGCGAAGCAGGAATCGCCAACGGCTTGCAGGAGATCGAGCGCCTGGCCGCCTGAGTATTCCGAGGCAGGGCAGCACGGCGGGCAACCGCCTGACTCGTCATCGGCGCGTATCGGAGTTACAACCGGAAGGATTCCAACGGGATCTTGGGGGCTTCGATGCGCGCCACTGTTTTGCTTGTTGTGACCGGTTTGCTTTGCGGTTGTTCCGGCGGAGAGCCTGCCGAAAAGCAGGAGAGCAAGTCGGCCCCCGCCGCGGCAAGCTCTGCCGCGGACGCCTGCACCATATTGACGAAGGCAGCGGCTGAGAAAGCGCTGCAGCACCCGGCCGAGAAGCTGGATAGTAGTGGCGGCGCCGCCAACCTCGACATCTGCCAGTTCGGCTACCAGGGAGAGCGGATCGCGGACATGGGCAACGTCAGCGTGACCGTGAACAGCGTCGATCTCGCCACTGCGGTCAAGGCCGCTGAGGCTCAAGGATACAAGATGGAAAGCGTCGCCGGTGTTGGGGATGGCGCCTATTACTCTCCCGACATCGGCCTTTACGTCGGTCACGGCGGCCGCACCGCGATCTACCTTCTGGGCGTGGGTGGCCTCCCGGATCCCAGGGAACGCCTGGTCGCACTTGCGAAGGAAACGGCGTCTAGCATCTGATTCGAGGAGGAGGGCATGATGATTGTGAGCCTGTTCGTGGCATTGGCCGCGCAAGTGAACGCAGTTCCGACAACTGTCGAAGCGATCGGCCCCAAACAGGATGACCCCCGGGCATGCACGGCCGACCTGAACGGGAAGCCCGGCAGTTCCCCAATTGTCGTGCAGGGCGGAATCATCGTTCAGGGTGGACTGCGACCTCAGAGCGGCGCGGAGCAGATCGGGCCGAAGCAGGATGATCCGCGCTCGCCGGCGCAGGCTCGCCCCGGCGATGATAATGATCCGAAGGCCACCGGCGGTTCCTCCGGCGGCACATCGCTTTCGGGACGGAAGCTGGCGATTGGACCGAAGCAGGACGATCCCCGCGCGCGCGCAATGAAAGTAGCGCGGCCCGGCGACGATACGGATCCGCAAGCCAAGGAGATGTGCATGCCCGCCCGTTAGGCGGTGCGCATTTGATCAAGGCCGCAGCGCGTCAGGAGGTGGTTTCCTCCCCCGCGACCGGTATCGGCTGCGAAGTTCAGATAGAGAGTAGCCTGATCGGATTCTCGATCAGCGCCTTCATCGCCTGCAGGAAGTTGGCCGCGTCCCAACCGTCGACGACACGGTGATCGCAGGAAAGGGACAAGTTCATCCGCTTCCGGACCTCGATCTCCTCGTCGATCACTACGACCTTCTCTTCCACCTTGTTCACCGCGATGATCGCGACTTCCGGGCGATTGATTACGGGCGTCGACGTAATGCCGCCCATTGGACCAAGGCTCGACAAGGTGATCGTCGACCCGGTGAGCTCGTCCCGGCTCGCCTTGCCCGATCGTGCGGCCTCCGCCAGGCGCAGGACCTCGGAGGCGATTTGCCAGACGCTCATGGCCTGAGCGTTCCGAATCACCGGGACCATCAGCCCCCCTGATGTCTGCGTGGCCATGCCGAGGTGCATTGCGCCGTGGCGAGTGAGGCTCATCGCATCGTCGTCGAACGTCGCGTTGAGCATCGGCCAGTCAGCGATTGCCTTACCCATCGCCGTGATCAGGAACGGCAACAACGTCAGCTTCGGCTGGCCGCCGCGATCCGTGTTCATCATCGCACGCGTATCTTCGAGCGCGGTGACGT
>JBJMUK010000180.1:0-4295 GCA_045811225.1 Sphingomicrobium sp.
GTTCTCCGTCGAATCCAGCGTGTCCTCGTGCTGAAAACTAACCGCGCCATAGCCGTCATATTCACTGCGGCCGGACAAAGCGAAGCCATTTACGCCAAGCTCCAGCGAGCTCCGGGGCGACCAGACGGCTCGGAAGCGGCCCGACAGGTTGCGGTAGCCGTCACGGTCTCCTTCTCCATCGAAGCTGTCGATGCCGCGCGCATGCTGCCAACCCGCAGAACCCGACAGGCTCAGGTCACCGGCATTGGCGCTGCCTTGCACCCCGGCCCGGCCGAAGCCGAAAGAGCCCAACTCGCCCAGGGCTGACAAGACCGGCCCCGCCGATGCGCCGCCGGTGACGGACACTACGCCGCCGATCGCTTCAGAGCCCCACAAGGCGGATTGCGGCCCGCGAACGACTTCAATTCTGGAGAACAGGTCGGCATTCAGCAGCTCGAACCGAGGGACATTGCCGGCAGCGGGATCGTTCACCCGGATTCCGTCGACGAACAATAGCGTATGGTTCGCTTCGGAACCGCGAATTCGAACTTCCGTCAGCGATCCGGCCGGTCCGGAAGTAGAGATGGAAACGGAGGGCGACAGGCGAAGCAGGGTAGGGACGAGAGGCTCACCCAGGCGCTCCATGCGCGCTCCGTCGATCACGGTAACGCTCGCTGCGGTGCGGCTCTCCGCGTCGGCTTCGCGTGCAGCCGTTACGACGATATCTTGAGCATCGATTGGAATAGGTTGGATCACTTCGGTTTCCTTCAACAGACGAACGAAGTCGTCGCTGAGGGACCGAAGCGCATGCCTGACCCACGCCCCACGGCTGGACCCGGCCGGGAAGACGGACGACGGATCGGGGCAAGTTCCTGACTTCGCCAAGCTGAGGGCATGGCTTACAGTTGCGGGCACAGCGCCGGATTCGAACCGGCTTCCTTCTTCGCCGACACCCAGGAGGTGTCGGGACCCTGATCCTGTTGCTGCAGTGCAGCGCCTCTGCGAACCTTGTCAAGCGAAGCCACTTTCGCTAGGGGCGCGCGACGCCTTTGGCCGCTGGTCGGAAACCAGCAGCAAACCCCAAGGAATTTATGATGAAGTCCGAGACGCACCCCGATTATCACACGATCACCGTCCAGATGACGGATGGCACCACCTTCCAGACGCGTTCCACCTGGGGCAAGGAAGGCGACACGCTGCAGCTGGACATCGATCCCAGCGTCCACCCGGCATGGACGGGCGGCAAGAGCAGCATGCTCGACAGCGGCGGACAGGTTGCGCGCTTCAACAAGCGCTTTGGCGGTCTGACCCTCGGCAAGAAGTAAAAGGTGCCGCGCACGGCTCCTTCATTGGAGACCGCGCGGCTCCTATTGCGACCTTTTCGGCATGACGATCTAGACGCCCACGCTGCAACGCTGGGTGATCCTGACGTTGCGCGATTCATCGGCGGGACTCCGTTCAGCCGGGAGGAAAGCTGGCGTCGGCTGCTGAGCAATGCCGGCTGCTGGCCGTTGCTCGGATTTGGACCGTGGGCTGTCGAAAGAAGATCCGACGGACGGATGGTCGGACATTGCGGGTTTTTCGACTTCGAAAGGGACATGACTCCGTCGATCGTCGGTGAGCCGGAAATGGGCTGGATCTTCGACCCGTCGGTTCACGGGCAGGGGATCGCCTACGAGGCGTGCGTTGCAGCACTTACCTGGGCTGACGAAAATTTTTTCCCGGCATCCTATCCGGCCATCATCGATCCAGACAATGCGCCGTCGATGCAGCTCGCTGGACGGCTCGGATTCCAACGGCAATCCGACGCAATGTACAAGAACGCGCCGATGGCTTTCTTCAGACGGTCCTCGAAGCCAACGTGACGCGACTCATTAGAAGGCCGCTATCCCGGTAATCGCCCGGCCCAGGATGAGGGCGTGGACGTCGTGGGTCCCTTCGTAAGTGTTCACCGTCTCGAGGTTGGCGGCGTGGCGCATGACCTGGAACTCAGCGCTGATCCCATTGCCCCCGTGCATGTCACGGGCGATCCGGGCGATCTCCAGCGCCTTGCCGGTATTGTTGCGCTTGATGAGACTGATAGTCTCCGGGACCATCTCTCCGGCATCGATGCGCCGTCCAACCCGAAGCGCCGCCTGAAGGCCTAGCGAAATCTCCGTCACCATGTTGGCGAGCTTCAGCTGCACAAGCTGCGTGGCGGCGAGAGGACGCCCGAATTGCTTCCGGTCTAGCGTGTACTGCCGGGCCGCGGCGAAACAGGCCTCGGCCGCTCCAAGCACGCCCCAGCCAATGCCGTAGCGCGCACGGTTGAGGCAGCCAAACGGTCCCTTCAGCCCTTCCGCGTGCGGGAGAAGCGCATCTTCGCCCACTTCCACGCCCTCCATCACGATCTCTCCGGTGATCGAGGCGCGGAGCGACAGCTTTTCCTTGATTGCGGGGGCAGAGAGGCCAGGCGTGCCTTTCTCGAGCAGAAAGCCGCGAATCTTGCCGCCGTGAGCATCCGACTTCGCCCACACCACGAACAGGTCAGCAATGGGCGAATTGGTGATCCACATCTTCGTGCCGCTGATGCGGTAGCCGTCTGCTGTCTTCTCCGCGCGTGTCCGCATCCCGCCGGGATCGGAACCTGCGTCCGGCTCCGTCAGGCCGAAGCAGCCCACCAGCTCCGCGCGGGCCAGGGCGGGGAGATACTTCTGCTTCTGCTCCTCGCTTCCGTACGCAAGGATCGGGTACATCACGAGGCTAGACTGCACCGACATTGCGGAGCGGTAGCCGCTGTCCACGCGCTCGACGGCGCGGGCAATCAGGCCGTAGCTGACATAGCCGAGACCGGCCCCACCATATTGTTCGGGAACAGTCGCGCCGAGCAGGCCGAGCTCGCCCATTTCGCTGAGGATCTCGCGATCGAATTTTTCGTCGAGATAGGCTTTGGTTACTCGTGGCTGCAGCTTTTCCTGAGCGTAGGCCTCGGCCGTGTCCCGGACCAACCGCTCCTCGTCGGTCAGCTGCTCGTCGAGCCCGAGTGCATCGGTCCAGTCGAACGCAAGGATGGCAGGCTCGCCCACGTGAAGCTCCGGGTCTGTTGGAAACGTCGGGCCGCCTTAGCCCTGCGGCTGTTGGCGCGCCACCCCTGCGTACCGGTGGTTAGCTCTGAGCGTCGAGCGAGTAGCCTTCCGCACGCACGGTGCGGATCGGGTTCGGCTCGCCCAATGCACCGCGGAGCCGGCGGATGTGCACGTCGACGGTCCGCAACTCGACGTCTTCATTGTGGGTCCACACAGTCTCAAGCAATTGCTGCCGGGAGAAAACGCGTTCCGGATTTTTGAGAAAGTGCCGCAGCAGCCGATATTCCGTCGGCCCGAGCGGGACCGAGCCACCGTTACGAGTTACGCGATGCGCTGAGACGTCCATGTCGATGCCGCCATAGCTCAGCACGTCCGCCATCAGCGCGGGGCGCGAGCGGCGGAGCAGGGCTGTCGCCCGCGCAACGAGTTCACGCGGGCTAAACGGCTTGGCGACAAAGTCGTCGGCGCCGATTTCCAGGCCGCGAACGCGGTCCTCTTCATCTCCGCGGGCCGTCAGCATGATGATCGGCAGGGTGGCGGTCTCCGCTTTCCGCCGGAGCCGCCGGCATACCTCCAGCCCACTGGTCTCCTCGATCATCCAGTCGAGAATGACGAGGTCGGGTTTCACTTCCTGGATCAGGATCAGCGCTTCCTCGCCGTTACCAGTGGTGGTTACGGTGAAGCCTTCGCGGCTGAAATGGAATTTCAGGAGATCGGCAATGTCTCGATCGTCCTCAACGATGAGCAGCCGCTTGGAGCCGTTCATTCCCATCTTAGCGCCCGCGTTTACCTGCGCTGTTTCGGTCGCTCATGTGCTGCCCCGTCGCTGCATAATAGACCATCTCGGCGATATTAGTGGCGTGGTCGCCGACGCGTTCCAGGTTCTTGGCGACGAATAGCAGGTGCGCCGACTGGCCGATGTTGTGCGGATTTTCCATCATGTGCGTGAGAAGCGCACGGAAGATGGAATCGTAGAAATCGTCCACCACCTCGTCGCGTTCGCACACGCCGATCGCCGCCGGCGCAGCGCGCTCGACGAAGGCGTCGAGGACGTCGTGCACCATTCCGCTCGCCATGCGCGCCATCTCGGGGAGCAGTGAAAGCGGTTCGATCCTGCCCGCGCTCTCGATGAGCGGAACGCGCTTGGCGATGTTCTTCGCGTAGTCGCCGATACGCTCGACCACGCCGGAGATTTTGAGCGCCGCGACCACGTCGCGAAGGTCGCCCGCCATGGGCGCGCGCAACGCGATC
>JBJMUK010000181.1:0-12082 GCA_045811225.1 Sphingomicrobium sp.
ATGCCAGCCGTGGTCAGCGTCACATCGCCAGCACCGCCATTGATGATCACGCCGGTCGAGTTGTCACCATCCGTGTTCACATTGAGTGCCGTGACATTGATCATGTCAGGCGAGGTCACCGTAATGCCAGGAGCATCGGCCTCGGTCGTGTTGACGTTGCCCGTGGTCAGGTCGACGGCCGTAGGAGAGGTCACCACGATCGCATCCTGCGAACTGGTCACGTCCCCCACGGTGAGCCCAACGTCAGCTGACGCATTGACGATCAATGCCTGCGAGCCAACGCCTGAAGCGCTGAGGCCGCCAAGGACGCCGGTGATCATGTTGCCCGTAAGCTGGACGGCGTTTGTGCCGTCCGCGGTCGTCGACACATTGCCGCCTTCGACTTCGACGTCGCCGGCGGTCGTAATGTCGACCCCGGTCGATCCAACACCCGAAGTGGCGATGTCCAAGAATTCGGCCCTGACGTGATCCGTGCCGCCGCTCAGGAGCAGGCCTTCGGATCCGTCACCGGTTGTCGTGATGTTGCCGGTCAGCACATCGATGCCCCCGGTGCCGTAAACTTCAACGCCTTCCGAATCCGCACCGGACGTCTGCACGTCGGCGACATTGACGGCGATGGGTCCGGCACCGCCGTTTACGATCACTCCGTTGCTGAAATCACCGACCGTGGTGAGGTTGCCGGCGTTGACGGTGATTGAATCCGTTCCCGTCACGTCGATGGCATCGGAGAATGTGGCGCCGCCCGTGGCGATGTTGCTGGCGTTGATAAGGATGCGGCCGGTAGCGCTCTGGGCGATGATACCGCTGCCGTCGTCGCCCGCGACACTGATCGGTCCGATATCCGCAGTGAGGTCACCGTTGGCGAACAGTACTGCGCCGTCGGACAGGTCGCCTGTAGCCGTGATGCCATCGGCAGCCGCAGTGAGTGCTCCCCCGCTGGTGGCCACCAGCACGTCGGCAGATTCACCAGCTGTCGAAAGCGCACCGCCCTCGAAGCGAATATCTCCTCCGGCCGTCAGGGTGACGGCCTGGGCAAAATCTTCGGTGGTCGAAACGCTGCCGGTTTCCAGATCGATGCTGCCGGCTCCGGCGTCCACCGTGACCCCCGCGTTCGCCGCTGTTACGTTGCCGAGATTGCCGACGAATTCGCCGTTGCTGACCGATACCAGGCCCTGCGATCCCGCGCCCGTTGCGGACAGGTTGCCCGTTGTGATCGACGTCAGTTCGGTTCCGCCGTTCAACTCGATCGCATTGGCATCGGCGCCGGTGGTCGAAACATCACCGGTGGTGAGTCCGATGCGGTTGGCGGTCACGCGAACGCCGTCTGAAACATCGCCGCTGGTGCTGATGTTTCCGATCGTGGACGGGTAAAGAACCGTTCCTGTCAGGATCAGGCCGACGCTATTGTTCGCAGTCGTAACGAGGTTGATGTCGGGGGCATTTAGCTGAAGCGCTTGGGCGGATTGCAGATTCAACGCATGGGCACCCGCGATGTCCGTGGAAATCGTGTCTCCATCCGCACCCGGAGTGAGATTCACGACCTCACCGAAGAGCGAAGTGGTTGCCAGGCCCTGAGCCGTCGGTACGATGACGGTAGAGGTTTCAGTCGTTCCGACTGCCACCTCCGCAGTGCCGTCCAGGCAAGTGATTTCACGAGCCGTGAGGGTCAGAGTTCCAGAGCAGGCCGTCTGAGCGGCGGCCTGAGAAGGCAAAAGAAAGCCGGCGGAAAACGCCGGCAAAACCGTGGTTGCGGTCGAGCAAAGAAGCACACGGGTCAAAGATTTCATTTTACGCCCTCCAGAAACGGAAACTGTTCGCGGAGGCGATAATAGCCCCCTGCCGAAGTCCCCGAACGAGGACTCCCCGACCCAGTTCCACAGACTGAAGGGTGAGCAGAGGAGAAAAACATCCATTTCGGATGAGCCATGAGAGCGGCTGCAGTTAAATCGTGGCCAGCACGCAACATTCTTCTTAAATTAAACAGTAGTGGGAACAGAATCGTCTTAGCGGTGTTGCCATACTACTTCAGTTACGATCCCGTAACGTTCTTCCGCCGACCCGTCGTCCTGCTTGATACTCACCGGCCGAGCGCAGTCCTCGGGGATACGGCGGCAAGCGGCTTACAAGCGCTCTGCGTGCCAGCGAAGATGATCCGCCATGAATGTTGAGATGAAGAAGTAGCTATGATCGTAGCCTCGCTGCCGCCGAAGCGTCAGCGGCTGTCCTGAGTGCCCACAGGCCCGTTCCAGCAGTTCTGGACGAAGTTCCTGCTCCAGGAACGGATCCGCCGTGCCGATATCGACGAGCAGATCGGGAAGGCGCGCACCGCCTTCGATCATGGCGACCGAGTCATGCTGCCGCCAGCGTTCGCGGTCGACCCCGAGATAGCCCGTCAATGCCTTTTGGCCCCAAGGAACGAGGCTCGGCGCAACAATCGGCGCGAAAGCGGAGACGCTTCGAAACCGATCAATCTGCCCCAGTGCAATGGTCAGTGCGCCGTGCCCACCCATCGAGTGGCCGGTGATGCCCTGCCGCTGCATGTCTGCTGCAAACTCCGTGGCGACGAGCGCCGGAAGCTCATCCGTGACATAGGTCCACATGCGGTAATTGGCGGAATAAGGTTCCTCAGTCGCGTCGACGTAGAAGCCCGCCCCAAGTCCAAAGTCATACGCGCCCGCCGGATCGTCGGGCACGGCTTCGCCGCGCGGACTGGTGTCCGGGGCAACAAAGATCAGCCCGAGCTCAGCACAAGCGGCGCGATATTCGCCTTTCTCGGTCACGTTGGCGTGGGTGCAGGTGAGGCCCGACAGAAACCAGACGACGGGCAGCTTGCCGCCCGTTTCCGCTTGTGGGGGCAAATAGATCGAGAATGTCATGTCGGTGCTGGTGGCGCTGGACGGATGACTGCAGACCAACTGCCGCCCGCCATGGGAGCGGTTTTCGGAAACGACCTTCATCAGTAAACGACGACGGCCCGGATGCTCTCTCCGGCGTGCATCAGATCGAAGCCCTTGTTGATCTCGTCGAGGGTCAGAACATGGGTGATCATCGGGTCGATCGCGATCTTCCCGTCCATGTACCAGTCCACGATCTTCGGAACGTCGGTCCGGCCCTTTGCGCCCCCAAAGGCGGTTCCACGCCAGTTGCGCCCGGTGACCAGCTGGAACGGCCGCGTCGCGATTTCCTTCCCTGCTTCGGCGACGCCGATGATGATGCTAGTGCCCCAGCCGCGGTGACAGCATTCAAGCGCCATTCGCATCACGTCCGTGTTGCCGGTGCAATCGAAGGAGAAATCCGCGCCGCCGTCGGTGATCCGGAGGACTTCGGCCACGATCGCGTCGCGATCCTTACCGCGGCCATCGATGAAGTCGGTCATTCCGAACTTGCGGCCCCAGTCCTCCCGGGCCGGATTGATGTCGATGCCAACGATCCGGTTCGCACCGACCATCCTCGCACCCTGGATCACGTTGAGGCCTATGCCGCCCAGGCCGAACACGACCACATTGTCGCCGGCCTGGACCTTGGCGGTATTGGTGACCGCGCCTACCCCGGTGGTAACCCCGCACCCGATGTAGCAACTGGTCTGGAACGGAGCGTCCTCGCGAATCTTGGCGACCGCGATCTCCGGAAGGACGGTGAAGTTCGAGAAGGTCGAGCAACCCATGTAGTGGAAGACCGTCTCCCCGCGATAGCTGAAGCGGCTGGTCCCATCCGGCATTAGCCCCTTGCCTTGGGTCGCCCGGATTGCAGTGCAGAGATTGGTCTTGCCGCTAAGGCACGACTTACACTGGCGGCATTCCGGCGTGTACAGCGGGATGACGTGATCCCCCGGCTTCACCGACGTGACGCCGGCGCTGACTTCCCGGACAATTCCCGCGCCCTCGTGACCCAGGATGGAGGGAAAGATGCCTTCGCTGTCGAGGCCGTCGAGCGTGTACGCGTCGGTGTGGCAGATGCCCGTCGCCATGATCTCAACGAGCACTTCGCCGGCCTTCGGACCTTCCAGGTCGATTTCCACGATCTCGAGTGGCTTCTTCGCCTCGAAGGCGACGGCGGCGCGCGTCTTCATGATTGTTCCTATTCGAATTCGACGATGACCTGATCCACTGCGACGCTTTCGCCGGCAGGAATCGGGATGGACTTTACCGTCGCAGCCTTGGTGGCACGGAGAATGTTCTCCATCTTCATCGCTTCCATCACCGCAACCGTCTGCCCGGCTTCGACCTTGTCCCCAACGGCGACGTCGATGCGCGTCACCAACCCCGGCATTGGCGCCAGCAACAGCCGCGACAGGTCGGGCGGGACCTTCTCGATCATGTGCTTCGACAAGGCCGCGACATGGGGCGGCAGGACCTGCGCCTTGTGGGTGGCACCTCGCGTGGTCAGCATCCACCCCCGCCCGCTTCTAGCAACGCGTACGGTGCGTAGCCGCCCCCCGACATTCACGGTCAGCATTCGCTGGCCGGGTCTCCAGCGACCGACGATCTCGATCGCTTCGGCGCCGTCGACGCTCGCGAGCACGCCGCCTTCATAAGCATCGATGCTGACCCGGAGTTCGTCCCCGCCAATCCGGACGATGTGGTCATGGGGCGGCTGGACTGGCCCGTTCAATTGATCATCGATCAGCGCCGCGCGCATTTCCTGCTGCGTCACGATCATCGCCGCGATTGCTGCCAGATCGTCGATCAGCTCGGCGTCCGCGGGGGCGCCGTGGAACCCATCAGGGAACTCGTCGGCGATAAAGCCCGTCGTGAGTGCGCCGCTTCGGAAACGAGGATGCTGCGCCACTGCCGACAAGAAGTCGATGTTGTTGCCGATGCCTTCCAATTCGAAGCTGTCCAACGCCGCTATCTGCGTTTCGATCGCCTCCTCGCGGCTCGGTCCCCAGGTGACCAGCTTGGCAATCATGGGGTCGTAGAACATGCTGACTTCGCCGCCTTCGGCAACGCCATCGTCAACGCGGATCACATGTTGCCTGGTGCGTTCGCCATGCGGCGGTCGGTAGCGTACAAGGCGCCCAGTGCTGGGCAGGAACCCGCGATAGGGATCCTCGGCATAGACCCGCGTCTCGATCGCCCACCCGTCGATGCCGATATCGTCCTGCCCGAACCCCAGCGTCTCCCCCGCCGCCACGCGGATCATCTGCTCGACAAGATCCAGGCCGGTGATTTCCTCGGTGACCGGATGCTCGACCTGCAGTCGGGTATTCATCTCGAGGAAGTAGAAGCTCTGGCCGCTGATGTCGGCACCGCTGACGATCAGCTCGACGGTGCCGGCCGAATAATATCCGACCGCCCGCGCCAGCGCGACCGCCTGCTCGCCCATCGCCTTGCGCATTTCCGGCGTGACGAAGGGCGACGGCGCTTCCTCGACCACCTTCTGGTGGCGGCGCTGGATCGAGCATTCGCGCTCGCCGAGGTAGATTATGTTGCCATGCTTGTCGCCGAGCAGTTGGATCTCGATATGGCGCGGCTGCTCGATGAACTTCTCGATGAACACGCGGTCGTCGCCGAAAGAGCTAAGCCCCTCGCGCTTGGTCGCCTCGAAGCCGTCGCGTACGTCCGCCTCGTTCCGCGCCAGCCGCATCCCCTTGCCGCCGCCGCCCGCCGAGGCCTTCATCATCACCGGATAGCCGATCTCCCCCGCGATCCGCACCGCATCGTCGGTGGTCGAGATATCGCCGAGGAAGCCGGGCACGACATTGACGCCCGCCGCCTGCGCCAATTTCTTGGATTCGATCTTGTCGCCCATCGCCGCGATTGCCTTCGGCGGCGGCCCGATGAAAGTGATCCCAGCTGCTTCGAGCGCCGTCGCGAAACTCTCCCGCTCCGACAGAAAACCATAGCCCGGATGCACCGCCTCCGCGCCCGTCGCCTTGCAGGCGTCGATGATCAACTCTGCCTTGAGGTAGCTTTCGGACGCCGGCGCGGGGCCAAGCCGAACGCTCTCGTCCGCCATCCGCACATGGGGGGCGCGTGCGTCCGCGTCGGAGTAAACCGCAACCGTCTTGATGCCCATGCGCCTGGCGGTGCGGATCACCCGACACGCGATCTCGCCACGATTGGCGATGAGGATTTTGGAGAACATCAGAACTCGCCGTTTTTCAATTCGAGCCGATAGAAAATCCATCCGATGCCAACGAGCAACAGCAATTCTCCGCCGAGCCACTTTCTCTGATTGATGGTGCGAGCATGTTCACATTGGGACTTTTCCGGTTCCTCCGAGAAACAATCTCCCATGGTCGTTCCGAGAATGGTTATGAGAAATAAGCCGGTCCAGAATAGCCCGACAATCAAACAACCGGCCCTGCGAATATTCCGGTTCATTCCGCAGCCTCCTCAACTGGCGGCCGGTTATGCCCAAGCAACCGCAACACCTCATCCGCCGCATCGGCCAGGTTCGTCCCCGGCCCGAAGATCGCCTGCACGCCCGCCGCGCGGAGCATTGCATAATCCTGCGGCGGGATGACGCCGCCCGCGACCACCTTGATGTCGGCCCGGCCCATGTCCTTGAGCGTGTCGATGAGTTCGGGGATCAGAGTCTTGTGCCCCGCCGCGAGCGATGATGCGCCGACCACGTCGACCTCTTTCTCGACCGCCAGTTCCGCCGCCTCGCGCGGGGTCTGGAACAGGGGCCCGGCGATTACTTCGAAGCCGAGGTCGCCGAATGCGCTGCTCACCAGGTTTGCGCCGCGGTCGTGGCCATCCTGGCCCATCTTGGCGACGAGGATGCGTGGGCGGCGACCGAGGCGTTGCGCGACGGCCTGCGTGCCTTCGACGGCGCCTTTCCAACGCGCGTCCGACCGCTGGCCGTAAATGCCGCGCACCGGTTCGACCGCGGTGTGGTAGCGGCCGAAGGCGCGTTCGAGGGCGTCGGAGATCTCGCCTAGCGAACAGCGGGCGCGGGCGCACTCAACAGCAAGCGCCAACAAATTCACGTTCGCTCCGCTCGACACGAACGGTTGGTGGGTTCGCGCGGCTTGCTCCAAGGCATCCAGCGCCGCCCTCACCGCCGCCTCATCACGGCTCGCTCTCAGCGCCTCGAGCCGACCAATCTGCCCGGCGCGCACGCGCGCATTGTCGACTTCGAGGAAGTCGTGCTCCTGTTCTTCCGCCAGCCGGTATTTGTTGACTCCGACGATCACCGTCTCGCCCACATCGACCTTGGCCTGCCGGGCCGCAGCAGCTTCCTCAATCCGGTGCTTGGGCAAACCCTCCGCAACTGCCTTGGTCATGCCGCCATGCGCCTCGACCTCCTCGATCAGCGCCCAGGCCTTGTCCTCCAACTCGCGGGTCAGCGCCTCGACATACCAGCTGCCGCCGAGCGGATCGGCCACGGCGGTGACCCCGCTTTCCTCGGCCAAAATCAACTGCGTGTTGCGCGCGATCCGGGCCGAGAAATCGGTCGGCAAGGCAATCGCTTCATCGAAGCTGTTCGTGTGCAGCGACTGCGTGCCGCCCAGCACCGCTGCCAGCGCTTCGACGGTGGTGCGGATGATATTGTTGTATGGGTCTTGTTCGGTCAGCGACACGCCGCTGGTCTGACAATGCGTGCGCAGCAGCTTCGATTTCTCCGACTGCGCGCCCAACTGGGTCATGATCCGCGCCCAGAGCGTCCGCGCCGCGCGCAGCTTCGCAACCTCCATGAACAGGTTCATGCCGATGCCGAAGAAGAAGCTCAGCCGCGGCGCAAAGGAGTCGATCGCAAGGCCCTTCGCCTGCGCCGCCCGCACATATTCCATTCCGTCCGCGAGCGTATAGGCAAGCTCCTGCACCGCCGTCGCCCCGGCCTCGTGCATGTGATAGCCGCTGATCGAGATGCTGTTGAACTTCGGCATCTCCGCCGCGCAGTACGCGATGATATCCGACACGATCCGCATCGAAGGTTCCGGCGGGTAGATATAGGTGTTGCGGACCGCGAACTCTTTCAGGATGTCGTTCTGGATCGTGCCTGTCAGCCCGGCGCGGGGCACGCCCTGCTCCTCGCCGGCGACGATATAGAAGGCCATGATCGGCAGCACCGCGCCGTTCATCGTCATGCTCACCGACATCTCGCCGAGCGGAATGCCGTCGAACAACAATTTCATGTCCTCGACACTGTCGATGGCGACCCCCGCCTTGCCGACGTCGCCGGTCACGCGCGGATGGTCGCTATCGTAGCCGCGGTGGGTGGCGAGGTCGAAGGCAACGGAGAGCCCCTTCTGCCCGGCCGCCAAGTTGCGGCGGTAAAAGGCGTTGCTCTCCTCGGCGGTGGAAAAGCCGGCATATTGGCGGATGGTCCACGGCCGGCCGGCGTACATCGTCGCATAGGGCCCGCGCGTGTAGGGCGGCAGGCCGGGATAGCCGCTGTCCATTCCCGCAATGTCATCCGGTCCGTAGACCGTCTTCAATCTTATGCCTTCGGGCGTTTCGCGGCTGAGGTCCTTACCTCTTGCTTCCTTGGCCGCGAGCTTCTCCCAATCCTCATGGCTGGGTGTGTCTGTCATTTCGGCGGCTTAGCGCCGTGCGGTGGCAAAGCCAATCAATGCGCGGGCGTTTCCATGATCTCGGTCAGCACTCCGCCCATGTCCTTCGGGTGGATGAAGAACACCAACGTCCCATGCGCGCCGATGCGCGGCTCACCCAGTACGCGCGCGCCCCGAGCCTCAAACTCTGCCTTGGCGGCATGAATATCAGGCACTTCGAAGCAGACATGATGCTGCCCGCCGAGCGGGTTCTTGGCCAGGAACTTGGCGATCGGAGAGTCTGAACCAAGCGGCTCGATCAACTCGATCTGGCTATTGGGCGTATCGACGAAGCACACGCGCACGGCCTGCGCGGGCAGATCGAAGGCCGGGCCACGTGGTTCGGCGCCGAACATGGTGCGGTAGGTTTGGAGGCTCCGCTCGATCGACGGCGTAGCGACGCCGACATGGTTGAGGCGGCCGAGTTTCATGGTTCCACTGTCACTTCCGTTTTCACGCTGTTGGCGATGAAGCACGCCGCATGCGCCTTGTGATGCAGTTCAGCGAGTGTGGCCTCGTCCGGCGCAGGACCGACCCACGCAATCTGCGGCCGAAGGGTTACGCTCGTCATCGCGATTCGGCCGTCCGCGTCGCTGCCCATCACGCCTTCAGCCGGGTCGACGTAGCTGTCTACGACAAGCCCGGACCTGCGGGCGAAATCGAGAAAGAAGAGCATGTGGCAGGACGAGAGCGAGGCAATGAACGCCTCCTCGGGATCGACCCCGCGCTCGTCCGACATCGGCAGCGGCACCACGTGCGGGCTCGACGAAGCGGAAACGACCGCCCCGCCATCGAAAGCCCACTCGTGCGCGCGGCTGTAGCGGCCGTCGGTGTAGGTGGCGCCCGAGCGGCTCCAGCGGATGGTGGCGGTGTAGGTACTCATATATTCAGCGGACTCCACGCGGTCGTGGCCTTGAGCGACATCCTAAAGCGGGATGTTGTCATGCTTCTTCCATGGATTCTCCAGCTGCTTGTTCCTCAGCTTCCGTAGTCCCAAAGCGACGCGCCGCCGCGTTGAATGCGGCATGACCACCTCGTCGATGAAGCCCTTGCTGGCCGCGACGAACGGGTTAGCGAAGCGCTCTTCGTATTCGCGGGTGTGCTCGGCGATTTCTTCCGGCGTCTTGCCGCGGAAGATGATCTCGACCGCGCCCTTCGCACCCATCACTGCGATCTCGGCGGTCGGCCAGGCATAGTTCAAGTCGCCGCGAAGATGCTTGGACGCCATGACGTCGTAGGCACCGCCATAGGCTTTTCGCGTGATGACTGTGATTTTGGGCACCGTCGCCTCGGCATAAGCGAACAGCAGCTTGGCGCCATGTTTAATGATTCCATTATGCTCCTGCGCGACGCCGGGGAGGAAGCCCGGGACGTCGACAAAGGTCAGGATCGGGATGTCGAAGGCATCGCAGAAGCGGACAAAGCGGGCGCCCTTCTTCGACGAGTTGATGTCGAGCACGCCGGCCAGCACCATGGGCTGATTGGCGACGACCCCTACGGTCCGCCCTTCAATCCGGCAGAATCCGATGATGATATTGCCAGCGTGCGCTGGCTGGACTTCGAAGAAGTCGCCTTCGTCGGCCACCTTCCGAATCAATTCGTGCATATCATAGGGCGTAGTGGCGCTAGGCGGCACAAGCGTGTCGAGGCTGTCCTCGATCCGATCCCACGGATCGTCGCTCGGTCGCGAGGGTACATCGTGCCGATTGCTTAGCGGCAGGAAGTCGAAGAATTCGCGGGTCGCCAGCAGCGCGTCGATATCATTCTCGAATGCCACGTCCGCGACGCCCGACTTCGTGGTGTGGGTGATTGCGCCGCCAAGTTCCTCCTGGGTCACGACCTCGTTGGTGACCGTCTTCACCACTTCGGGGCCGGTCACGAACATGTAGCTGGAATCCTTCACCATGAAGATGAAGTCGGTCATTGCCGGGGAATAAACCGCCCCGCCGGCACAGGGGCCCATGATCACGCTGAGCTGTGGGATGACGCCGGATGCCAGCACGTTGCGCTGGAACACCTCGGCATAGCCGGCCAGGCTTGCGACACCCTCCTGGATGCGCGCACCGCCGCTATCGTTGAGGCCGATTACCGGAGCGCCGACCTTCATCGCGGCGTCCATGATCTTGCATATCTTCTGCGCATGGCGTTCGCTCAGCGACCCCCCAAAGACGGTGAAATCCTGAGCAAAGACATAGACTAAGCGGCCATTGATGGTGCCGGAGCCGGTAACCACGCCGTCCCCGGGGAACTTCTGGTCCGCCATTCCGAAGTCGGAGCAATTGTGCTCCACGAACATGTCCACTTCCTCGAAGCTGCCTGCGTCCAACAAGACGGACAGCCGCTCGCGCGCGGTGAGCCGTCCTTTGGCGTGCTGCGCTGCAATACGCTTTTCGCCGCCGCCTTGGCGCGCGGCGTCGCGCCGAGCGTCGAGTTCCTCGATCGTAGTCGCCATTAGAAATCCTCTCGAGGTGAGACATTCTCACGCACTTGTAGATGGGTCAACGCGAGCCCATCTATGTTGCTGTGCAGCATTGCCGGCTGATTAACCTGCATCATGTTGCGGAACCGTAATGCCACTGCCGCCGTTCTACTGGAGAATTCCAACATTTCAGAGGGGTAAACACAAAATGCTTACCGGTGTCCGTTCGCCTGTTGAATCTCTAACGCGAGTAGCGGCCCCGGATCCCGAGCCAACCACACTGCTGTGCTTTTCGCATCTGCGGTGGAATTTCGTGTTTCAGCGTCCCCAGCATCTGATGAGCCGTTTCGCTGAGGACATGAATGTCCTCTATTGGGAAGAACCAATGGACATTGGCCCCAAGGACACGGCTTTCCTGCAGGTCCGAAAGGCAGAGGATTTTCCGAACGTAACTGTCATCGTGCCGCATCTTCCCGAAGGCATGGGACAGGACGCGCGCGAAGCCACGTTGAAGCGGCTGCTGGACGCGCAAGTGGCCGCGGTCCGGGGCGCGCTCATCAGCTGGTACTACACGCCGATGATGCTGCCCTTCTCACGGCACCTTGATACGGATGCGGTGATCTTCGATTCGATGGACGAGCTCTCCAAGTTCCGGTTCGCCCCGGAAAACCTGCTGCAGCTCGAGCAAGAGCTGATCGACAAGGCCGACCTCGTTTTCACTGGGGGCTCAAGTCTCTACGAAGCGAAGAAGAACCGGCACGAGAATTGCCACCTCTTCCCATCTTCCGTGGATCGGGAGCATTTTGCGAAGGCGCGCAACACGCTGAGCGAGCCCGAGGATCAGGCGAACATCGGACGCCCGCGCCTCGGCTTCTACGGTGTGATCGACGAGCGGTTCGACATCGAGCTGCTGCGCCAAATCGCCGACATGCGGCCGGACTGGCAATTCGTGATCGTCGGGCCGGTGGTCAAGATCTCCGAACAGGACCTGCCGCGGGCAGCGAACATTCACTACGTCGGCGGCAAGACCTACGACCAGCTGCCATCCTACCTGTCAGGATGGGACGTTGCCCTGATGCCGTTCGCGATGAACGAATCGACGCAGTTCATCTCGCCGACCAAGACGCCCGAATATCTCGCCGGCGGCAAGCCGGTCGTGT
>JBJMUK010000182.1:0-10361 GCA_045811225.1 Sphingomicrobium sp.
CTACACCGCTGTTTTTCGGTTTGTCCGTGGCTCTTCTGGTGATCCTGCCGATCTTCTTCAAGAATGTATTTGGCATGCGAGAGCACATCGTCGCCTTGGGTCTTTGGCCCTATCTGGTGTTGCGGGCATCCGATCCAGACGGAACTCGGATCGATTGGCGAGTGCGAGTTATCCTCGGGTTGTGGATGGGCGCGACGTTGCTGATAAAGTATCTCTACAGCATCGTCGTGCTCTTGGTCGAACTCGCGAATGCATCCGTACAGCGCCGGCCTCTGCTGCTTTTTCGGGCGGAAAATGTCACCGCCGGCGCGGTCGTCGGCCTGTACCTGTTTTTCTGGCTTGTCATTGACTCATCGCAGCGCACCGCAATCGGCGCCATGTTCAGCTCAATTGATGCTGCCCTCGTTGATCCGAGAGTGGGTTGGGTGCACGTGGCTGAGAACCTTGGGTACGTAGGCGCGTTATCCTTGGTCTTGCGCGGCTTCCGAGTTCCACTTCGCCTCGTTTTGCTCGGTTTCGCCTGTGTGACCGGATCCATAATTGTTGCGTGGTCACAGGAGCGATGGTTCACCCATCATCTGTTCCCCATTTTTCTCGGCTATATCGTTTGGTGGTGGATGGCCCAACGGTATTTCCGTTGGTGGGGCCACGTGGCGTTAGCCATCGCACTTTCCTACGTAATATTTGGGCAATTCCTCAGCACGTTTCAGTACAGGGAACAGGTCGCGGAAGTTGACGGAGCGATCGCAGAGGCGGGGAGATCGGTGAGCGGGAAGCGGGTGGGGATCCTGACCATGCACCCTTCGCCCTACAACCAATATCTAGTGTCTCACGGCGCTGTGCGTTGGAATGCGCTAATGAATAATGCGTATGTCGCCACGGAACTGAAGCCTTTCGACCGGAAGGAAAACGAAGGCAAGCTGCCGCCGCCCGTCACGCTCAACGATAACGGCCGGCGAATGCTTCATGACCAGATGCTGAGGCTGTGGGAAGACATGCCGCCTGATGTGCTTATTCTCGACCACAGCTATCGTTGGCCGCTGCGATATGTCGACGTCGATTGGGTGCACGAGTTTTCGCAGGACCCGCGGTTTAATGCGATCCTGTCCCGTTATCAGCCTGTGCTCAAACATCGAGGTAAGCGGATCGCCTTCACTTATTATGTCCTCGCGAATTAAAGTGCGACGCTCGCAGATGTGTCACCTTGACTAGCGCAGCGAAGACCAGTCCAGGGGTTCGCCTCGTTGCAGGTCGCGGGCCGCGTGCCGGCCAAGTACTTCCGGCATGTGCTTCGGCGGAAGACCATGGCCGGGACGGATCGACCGCACGTTCTCGCTGGTCAGTTCCTCACCCGCCGCGATGTCGCGCACCACGTAGATCGAACGCCGAAAAACTATCGAGCCGCGCTCGCACCCCTGGAGATCGTAAGTCGGCTTGCCGAGCGCAGTCCATGCGCGCTTGCAGTCCTGGACCAACGTCCTGAATTCGTGGGGCTCGAGACTGAATGCTGCGTCGGGTCCGCCATCTGAGCGCGCCAACGTGAAATGCTTCTCGACCACTGAGCCTCCGAGCGCGATCGACGCAACCGCGACAGCCGAACCGAACGTATGGTCGGAGAGGCCGGAGACCACGCCAAACCGCTTTGCAAGATCGGGGACTGTGCGGACGTTCGATTGCTCGTCGGGCGCGGGATAGGAGCTGATGCAGTGCAGCAGCACGATCTGGTCGCATCCGTTCTCGCGTGCGGTGGTTATCGCTTCGCCGATCTCGCCTAGACTGGCCATGCCAGTGGAGATGATCATCGGCTTCCGCTTCGCAGCCACATAAGCGATCAATGGAAGGTCGATAGCTTCAAACGACGCGATCTTGTACGCGGGCGCCCCGAGATCTTCGAGGAGGTCCACGGCACTCTCATCAAAGGGCGTCGAAAAGAGCGTGACTCCTAGCTCGCTCGCTCGCTCGAATAGCGCTTCGTGCCATTCGAAGGGAGTCTGTGCCTCACCGTACAAATCGTAGAGCGTACGCCCGCGCCACAAGCCACTTTCAATGCGGAAACCAGGGCCGTCGTAATCGATGGTAATCGTGTCCGGCGTGTAGCTCTGGATCTTCACCGAATCGGCACCAGTCTCTGCTGCGGCCTCGAGCAAGTTAATCGCTCGGTCGAGGCTACCGTTGTGATTGCCGGATAGCTCGCAGATTACGTACGGCTCGAAGTCGGGCCCGACGCGGCGTCCGGCGATCTCAACGCTACTGCTCACTCGACGCGTTCCTCGGCAAGCGCGTAGTGCGCGAAGGGCGAATCCGATCCGCCGCTGAAACCAACGAAGCCTAGTTTTTCGAAGATGTTGCGTGACGCGTGATTATCGCGATGGATCGTAGCAAGCAGCCGCGCTCCAACATGCTGCGTCAGGAAGCGCTCGCAGGCTTCGCTCAGGATCTTTTTGCCCAATCCCGAACCTCGAGCAGCCGGTGCGAGATTGATGCTGACCTTGTATCCGCTGTCGCTCGCGCGATCGAAGCGTACGGTGGCGACGGGAACGCCGGCCATTTCTGCAACTAGAATATGTCGGTCGGCGGAGTTCAGTGCACGGGCCCACCACGCCTCATGAGTCGGCCATGGAACAGGTTCAGTCGTCTCTGAGAATAGTCGCGTCGCATAGTCATTGCGCCAGAGCCAAACTATTTGTCGGTCTGACGGAAGGGCGGCGCGCAAAATCAGCTGTGACTCGTTGTGCGTAGCGCGTCCCATCATTGCATTCACAATCATCTGAGTTCCGTTGCCGTCGCAAATTGTGGCTGCCGCTGCAATCATGGAGAGACGCAGCCCGTCATTCTCAAATCTTTGTAGCAGTGGAGGAACTTCATCCGGCGAATGTGCGAGGACAACGGCGCCCGCCCGGTGCAGGTTCTCAGCCGTCATCCGCTGATTGCCGGCGACGATAAAGGCAATCGTCGGCAGTCCTAGGCAGCACCGCTCGAAACTCGTCAATCCAGCCGCGCCGATCGCGATGTCGGCATCGCGCATGAGTTCAGCCATGTGGTCGCTGTCCACGTGCAGCGAAATGCGTGAATGACGGGCCGCAATGTTGCGAACTTCGTGGAGGCCCGTTGCTTGGGGACCGAGGACCACGTCTATTGCGCATTCTGATGTAGCGGCAACGACCTGCTCGACGATGGATGCCGTAACGCCGCCCGGATCGGCTGTACCCATCGACAGGAGAATGCGGCGCACTGGGCCGCCGGCCTGACGCCGATCGAGGGCCGCCCGCCGCTCGCGTCCGAATTCCGGCCGAAGCAATGCGAAGGCCGCGCCAGCGAACACTTTCGCTCTGGCAGGTACTAGGTCGCGATAATCTTCTTCCGACCTGCCGAACGTCTGGTCGAGCACGATGTCGCACTCGTACTGACGGTTGGCGAGATCGTCGATGGCCATCATGCGGCCTGCGGTGCTCCGTGCGGCCGAATGCCAGCGCGCATCGAGGAGGTAATGATCAACGATGAGCCAATCGCTTTCGCCGATCGCCGCAGCCGTCGCTCTCGCATCCGCCAGCTGCGTCTCAGCGCTGAGCGGCTGCGCCTCCCAGCTGCCGCCATCGCGCTGCATCTGCGGAGAGGGCGGAATGAAGTGTAGCGTGTGCCCGAAGGTCGCAATGCGATTGCGGAACGAGTCCGGCATTGCGGCAGCGACAAAGCTGACCTTTGCGCCGGCGACGGAGAGCGCGTTCGCCAAAGTGAGGCACCGCATCACATGGCCGCCTCCGATTTCAGCATCCGCGTCGCACCGGAAGGCGATTCGCAGCCCATCTGCTGGTTTGGCGCTCACCTGCCGGGTCCGTTCAGTGATCGAAACAACGCCTCCGCCCGAACCCAGTCATCAGGCGTGTCGATGTCTTGGACACGCCAACGCGGGATAACCAATGCCCTGGTGCGCCGGCCAAACAGCGTGTTCGCGTTTAGCCAGGCGTCGGGGCGTCCCCAGTAGAATTGGGCGGCATCATGAAACGCGTTGGGGAGATCCTGGGATCGACTTTCGAAATGCTCCGGGAAGAACATCTCGATCCCGCCGTCGTCGTCTTGGCGGAATGCCCGGAATATGGGCGAAGCATAGTCGGTCGCCGTCAGCACGAAATCGTGCGCGCCTTCAGTGAGCAGTCGCAAGCCTTCAGCGAGATCGCCGGGATAAATCAGAGGTGCCGTTGGATAGATGCAGCACACCGCCTCAAGTGGCCAATGCTGTTGCTTCGCCCACTTTGTCGCGTGGGCGACCACGGCGATCGTGCCGGTGTGGTCATCTGCCAGTTCGGGGGGGCGCATGAAAGGCACCTCTGCACCGAGCTCCTGCGCAAGGTTGGCGATGTCGCCGTCGTCCGTGGACACGATGACATGATCGAACAGTCCGGTGCTGCGCGCGGCATCGATCGACCACGCGATGATTGGACGGCCACAAAAGGAACGGATATTCTTGCGCGGGATTCGCTTGCTAGCTCCCCGTGCCGGAAGGACGGCGATCCTCAAGTCATCACCGCAGCCGTCACGGCTGCCACAACCTCGCGCTGCTCCTCGTCGCTGAGCGCCGGATATATGGGGAGGCTGATCGCCTCGGCATAGTAAGCTTCGGCCTTGGGACAATAGCCCTGACCAAAGCCGAGCTCGCGGTAATATGGCTGACGGTAGACTGGGACGTAATGCAAGTTGACTCCAATCCCGGCCGTCCGAAGCGCATCAAAAATTTCACGATGGCTTCTTGCGCCCTGCCGCGGATCGATCCTGATTATGTAAAGATGCCACGCAGACGCCGCGTTCGGATCCTGCCAGGGGCGCACGATAGGCAGGTTAGCGAAGGTAGCATCATAGGCCGCCGCGATTGCTCGCCGGCGCACGAGGAATTCATCGATCCTATTAAGTTGGCTCAAGCCCAGTGCGGCGCAAATGTCCGTCATTCGGTAATTGAAGCCCAAACGCTGCTGCTCATAGTACCACGGACCGGCATCGTGGTGGCACAGGCGGGCTGGGTCGCGCGTGATCCCGTGGGTTCGGTCCATACGCATCAAGTCGGCAAGCTCGCGGCTGTTGGTCATTGCCATGCCGCCTTCGCCTGTCGTCACGATCTTCACCGGGTGGAAGCTGAAGATCGCGATGTCGCTGAACTTGCAGTTACCGATGGGTTCGGAGCGATAGGTTCCGCCGATTGCGTGGGAAGCGTCCTCGATGATCCGCACGTCGTACCGACTCGCTGCGGCGTGGATGGCGGCCATGTCGCAGGATTGGCCGGCTAGGTGGACTGGGATGATCACCTTTGGCAGCGTGCCCGCTTCAGCCGCGTGGCCCAACTTTTCCTCTAGCTTAAGGGGGCACATGTTGTACGTGCGTTCGTCGATATCCACGAAGTCGATGTCGGCACCGCAATAGAGCGCCGCGTTCGCGCTCGCGACAAACGTCAACGGGCTGGTCCAGACGCTATCGCCCGGGCCCACTCCTAAAGCGAGACAGGCAAGGTGGAGCGCACTCGTCGCGCTGTTCGTCGCGACGCCAAAATCGGCGCCACAGTAGGAAGCGGCGGCCTTCTCAAAACGAGGGACGGCTGGCCCCTGCGTTAAGAAGTCAGATCTCAGAACTTCGACGACCGCCTCGATATCTGCCTCGCTGATCGATTGGCGTCCGTAGGGTATCAAGCCAGCCTCACGCCCGATGGGTCGGATCGACGTGTACCCTGATGAGTTCACGCAAATCCCGGACCGTGAGAAAATGCTCGTTGGTGCCGCTATTGTAAGCGAAACCCGGATTCACACGCGCGCCGCCCTGCCTCTGCAGATAGTCCTCCGGCAAATGATCAGCTGCGCTGGGGAGGATCGCGTAATACGGCCCGAGGTCGATGGTGTTGAGGCTGTCGCTGGCGGTAATCATCTCCTCGTGAATCTTCTCGCCCGGCCTAATTCCGACGACCTGCACGTCGCATTCGGGACCGATCGCTTCCGCCAGATCCAGGATACGATAGCTAGGGATCTTGGGCACGAATATCTCGCCGCCAAGCGCATTTTCGACCGCCCACAGAACCATCTCCACCCCATCGTCGAGCGGGATGTTGAACCGGGTCATTGCCGGGTCAGTTATCGGGAAGACACCACTGGAGCGCTGGGCGAGGAAGAATGGAATGACCGATCCGCGGCTGCCCATGACATTGCCATAGCGCACCACGGAAAAGCGCAAATCTCGTGATCCCCTTATATTATTGGCCGCTGTGAACAGCTTGTCCGAACAGAGCTTGGTCGCGCCGTACAGGTTGATTGGCGCTGCGGCCTTGTCCGTCGAGAGCGCGATCACGTTGTTGACCCCGCTATCGAGGCAAGCCTCGATCATGTTCTGCGCGCCAAGAACATTGGTCTTGATGCATTCGAACGGATTGTATTCTGCTGCCGGTACCTGCTTCAGCGCTGCAGCATGAATCACGATCTCAATTCCTTCGAGAGCCCTGCGCAGTCGATCTCCATCGCGCACATCTCCGATAAAATAGCGTAGCGACTTGTAACGGGATGGCGGGAACTCCTGACTCATCTCGAACTGCTTGAGCTCGTCGCGCGAGTACACGACCAGGCGTCGAACTTGCGGATATCTTGAAAGGACCGTGCGAACGAATGCCCGGCCGAACGATCCAGTTCCGCCGGTGATGAGGATGCTTTTGTTATCTAGCAACGGCTTTCAATCCCCGTTCAAAATTCGCCCATCGCGCGACGACAAGAATCCCACTGATCAGGAACGTCGCCCCGAACGATACCGCGGTGGCGAGCATGATCCCCGGAACGCCCATTCCGCGCGCCCAGAGAATGCTGAGCCATAGGTTCAGCCCGATGGTGAGCGCGCTGCACGTCGACATCACCCCGATGCTCTTGTCGAAATGAAGAAACTTCATGTTGTGGATGAAGAAGCCCTGCAGGACGATTGCGAGCATGATATATTTGAGAAGGGGAATAGCCCTGTGAAAGGCTTCCCCCAGCAAGACCGGAGCGACGGCAAGCGACACGAAATAAAAGCTGGTGGCGGCGATCGATGCCAAGATGAAATAGAGCATCGATACTGAAAGCACCTCCCGGAGCCCTTCGGTCGACGCGGCCTTGAGTTTGCGGAATAGCCAAGGATTCCACGCCAGCACGAAGCTGTAGTTCACCATCCAGAATGCGGAGGCAAACAGGGCGGCGACGCCATACATGGCGCTGGCCTCTAGGCCGAGGTAGCGCGCGGCTACGACTTTGTCTGTCATAGCTACGGCCATGATCACCATTCCCGACGGCCAGTACACGACGCCGAACGCGGCAATTTTGCGGTAGAACGCGCGTGTCGGCGCGCGAAGGAACAGGGAGGGGCGGTACCCCAACGATTGAAGCGAGATGAGCGTCGCAACTGCCATGCCCAACATCCGGCCAAGGACGACGCCACGCCAGTCCCATCCTGCAAGCAGGAATGCGGAGATTAAGCCGATGCTGAGGACCGCCTGCATGACCTGCGTCAAAAGGAACGCCTTGCGGCGATGATGGAACTGCTGGAGCGCGAGCGCCGTGTAGAAAACCTCGTAAAGGAATGCCGCGACGACGACCGCGACGAGCCAGCTTGCGGGAAACAGGGATGCGGATGCCAACGCATCCATAAACAGGAGCGTCACCGCCGAAACGATGAGCGCCATCATCAGCATGACGAAAAGGGCAGTGTGCGTGAACTGATCGAGCTGCTTTTGGTCGAAATCGTAAAAGTGCATGCGGATCGCATCCTGCGTCGTCAGTCCCACGATCGGGCGCAGGAAGGTCGCGTAAGTGATGAACAGGACCCAGATGCCGTAATCTGTCGGATCGAGCGTGCGAGTGAGGATCGGCGCGAGAAGGAACGGGACCAGAGCTTCGATGCTGTTGGCGACAGCATAGAACAGCGATTGCATCGCAAGGAATTTCTTCGCTCTGAGCTCGAGTGCTTTCCTTATCATTTATCTCCACTCTGCCATCGCCTTACTAATGGCCGCAAGATATTTGTTCCTGACAAGGCGGAGAAGTTATTTAATAACAATCGACTGGGCTGTCCTGACTCCGTTTCGGCAAACGAGCGGAAACGCGCTTCCGGGAGACATTTCAAATGGGGTTGAACGCCGGGGCCTGTCGTTCTGAACATACGGCCTCTCGCGGACGCTACGATCTCATAACTGCGTTGCGCATAGTGCAGCGGATGGAGACGTCCCCGACGCGCGGGGCCGTGTTCGCCGAAATCACGCGGAAGAATTCGCTCTACCGGCTCGTCGATAGGTTTTATTCCAAAGCGGCGCCGCTCCAGCCGCTCCTTCTCTTTGCCTACATGGCGAAGTGCGTCCTTTCCGTTGGACCATTCAGCGGCGCTGACGCAGGCGCAGTTTCCATTTCTGCTTTCGAGAATGAACGCAATGCCATCGAGCGAATCGCAGCGCTCGTTCCCAACGTAAATCTCCTCCGTCTTTCGTTGAAGCGCAGCCATGTCTTTGGTCGGGGTCAGCTCCGTGCGACATGCCGGATGGTTGGCCTGGTACGGCGCATGTGGCCGCTTCTGTCGAGACTGGCTCGATCGCACAGTTTCATGCCAGCCGCGCGGATTACGAGCGCGGTCGCTTTCTATGTCAGGTTTGTGCAGTTGTTCGCTGAACGACCCGAACTGGCCGCAGCTATCGTCGCGAGTAACTACAGCCCGGAGGCGGTCGCATTGTCCGCTGCCGCCCACCGGGAAGGTCGACATGTGATCTACGTGAATCATGCGCCAGTTCCGGCGAACAGTGGAAGTGTACCGCCCGTACTGGCGGATTGCGCCGCCTTTTACGGTGGCGCGATCGGCCACACCTACGAACGCCGTAGCCGGTGCACGGCAGAGGTTGTGCTCATTGGCCAGCCTGGAATCGCCCAGCCGATGAAGTGGCGCGATGACGTCCGCAAGATTGGCATATTCCTAACTGCGCTCACGCGTATTGACACTGTTACCGAGCTTGTGTCGGCGATCCACGCTAGCCGTCCGGACATACGCATTCTTATTCGCAACCATCCCGTCGCGCTGCTGAGATCGGAGTTTCCACACCTGGCGTTCGCCCACAAAAACCTTGAAATCACCATCGGCAAGCCGCTCGATGATGAGATTGCGGCCTGCGATCTGATCTTCTGTGGCAACAGTGGTGTCGCAATGAACGCGCTACGCGGAGGGCGCCCTGTCGCATATCTGGACGCGCTTGATGGGTTAAGCTTCGACTACAACGGTTTCGTCGAGAGCAAGCTCGTGTGCGATACTCAAGGATGGACTGACGATCTCTACGACCGGTTGAAGACTTTCTATGCGAGCTTTTCGTGGGAAGCGGTGATGAAGAGTTACGATGCCTCCTACGGCATCGACAAAGGGCCGCTCGAGCGCGCCGCTGCCGACAGCATTCGACGCCACCTAAGTGCGGCACAAGTCCAAGGTTGAGATCGCGATCCGATGACCGGTGTTTCGGATAATGAATTCGTAAACATGAGCGGCCGAGGGGATGTTGCCGACGACTGCTCGCCGACTTGCCGCAGCGGACTCTAGCATACGCAGAAGGTGGAGCGCCGCGCTTTCTGATAGCACGGCGCTCCGACCGCGTTTTAGCCGCAGGATGCTCCGACGGATGACGGCGGATTTCTGATGCAGTTCATAGCGTTGGCCACGGCCGCCCCCAGCTGCGATCGGCCGTTGAAGAGAGGGCTGGATCTAGATCCGCGCCCTTCGCAACCGTCTGCTTGGCTCTCTCGCATGTTTTTGCTGATATTTTATGGGCTCGGGCTGCCTGGACCGGTGTCAACGGACATTGCTGTTCGTAATCACGACCAAAGAACATCCGAAGAAGCGAAAGCGCTTGTACCGACAAGCCGGATTTCGAGGTCGACCCCAAACGCGCCGTCGGTGTCGACGTAGACTATCGTGTCCAGCTGGGACCCGCCCATGACCGTCATGAAGCCGACTTGGCCCGGCCCCACCATGCCCGCGGACGAAAGCGCGCCGACAAAGCCGGATGGATCGAGGCCGAGCGCCGACAGATCCAGCTTGTCCACGCCGCGCTGGAAATCAAACACCAAATCGCCCGTATCGGCCGCACTGGTGAAAACGAACCGATCCGCGCCGGCGCCGCCGGTCAGCCAATCCGCCCCCGTCCCACCAACCAGGACGTCATCCCCGGCATCGCCATAGAGACGGTCGTTCCCTGAGCCACCATAGAGCGAGTTGGCGCTCGTTTCCGGGTTCGACCCGAGACTGTTGTTGCCGTACAGCGTATCGTCACCGGAGCCGCCATAGAACGTGTCGCTGCCCAAGCCGCCGGCGAGGTAGTCCGCACCGGCCTGTCCATAGAC
>JBJMUK010000183.1:0-8876 GCA_045811225.1 Sphingomicrobium sp.
AGGGCAAGGGCGTAAACAAGCAATCACCTGACGAGTAACTCCGCCACCGGCTTCGGCAGGCCGCAATTCGGCTTCGGCTATGTCGATTTTGTCGTGAAGCACGCCGTTGCAGCACTTGCCGCAGTCCAGGCATAGTCGGAACCGCTTGGGGGTGCGCCTGCTGACGGTTGTTCCACCAGCCTTAGACGATCTTCTGCCCCGTAGCTTCCCAGTCCTTCATGAACGCTGCAATGCCAAGGTCCGTCAGCGGGTGCTTGTACAACTGGTGGATGATCTTTGGCGGAGCGGTCATCACGTCTGCGCCGAGCTTGGCGGCCTCCACGACGTGCATCGGATGGCGGACCGACGCGACGAGGATTTCGGTCGGGAAATCGTAATTGTCGTAGATCATGCGAATGTCGGCAATCAGGGCCATGCCATCGAAGCTGACGTCGTCATGCCGCCCGACGAACGGGGAGATGAAGCTCGCGCCCGCCTTGGCGGCGATCAAGGCCTGAGACGGCGTGAAGCAAAGGGTCACGTTGACCATAGTCCCGTCGCTGGTCAGCGCCTTGCAGGTCTTGAGCCCATCGGGCGTCAGCGGCACCTTGATCGCGATATTGTCGGCGATCTTCCGAAGGATTTCCGCTTCGCGCATCATGCCTGCGTGGTCGAGCGCGACGACCTCAGCCGAAATGGGACCCGGGCAGATGCCCGCAATCTCCCGAACCACCTCCACGAAGTCGCGTCCGGACTTGTGGATCAGGGATGGATTGGTCGTGACGCCGTCTAGCAGGCCGGTGTCGGCAAGCTCCTTGATGTCGGCGATTTCGGCAGTGTCGGCGAAGAATTTCATCAGGTGTCGGACCCTTGCAGATTTCCGCCCCCGATAGCGGCGGCGGCGTCCGGCGTCACCCCTGACTCTTAATCGTCCTCGGCAACCCACACCCGCTTCGACCGGCTCACGCTGATCGTCGGTCCCGGCAGGATCAGCAGGGTGGTCGGCTGTACATAAGTGACCTTGAGATCCAGGAACGTGCTGCCGTCGGCCGTACCCGAGGCGGGGGTCAGAATCGTGAAGGTCCCCGGCCCGATGCCGTACACGGCGGCGTTCATTCTGTCCGTGATCGTCTGGTTTGCCGGCTGAGGATAGAGCGTTGCGACCCGCGCACCTTCGCCCAAGGCGTGCTGGATGCCGGACATTGCGCGGAACACGAGGCCCAGCTGGACCACCATCCAGAGCAGAATGATGAAGCACGGCAGGACGAAAGCCATTTCGATAGCCGCGGCGCCGCGATCATCGCCAGCAAGGCGGCGGAGCGACCTCACTGGACCCGAACCCCGGCGGTGGCCCGCAAGTGGTAAGTGCCATCAGACGCCGTCCCGAAGCTCCTCGCGAAGACAGGCCTGTAGGTGTCGGTCACAACCGTCTGGATGTAACGCACCTCGGTCTGACCCGCCGTGCAGTCGGAACTATAACTGACGGCCGCCCCGTTGCATTTCAGGCTGTAGGTCACCGTCACATTGTCGGTGGAGATGCGGCCGGATTTGCAGGTGCCGTCGTCGTTGGCACCATTGATCTGGCACACGGCTTCTTTCTGGATCGTCGCGGCGGCGGTTTCTGCACCGGTGGTCTGCATCACCTTTTCGATCGACCGCTGCGCTGCCTGCTCCAGCTCGAGCTCACGGCCATAAGCGATGCTGACATCGGAGACGCCAGCGATGACGAGGGCCAGCACCGGAGCGACAAAAGCGAGCTCGATGGTGACACTGCCTCGTTCTTCGCGAAGCAGCCTTGGCAGCCGGATGATCATGCGATGAGCCTCACCTTGCGGCCGCTGTCGCTGCCGCTTCCGATCGGGGAGATGCCGGCGGAGGCACAAGCGTTGCTGACCGTCATCTTGGAATTGCCCGTGAAAGTCGTGCGGAGGGCCACGATCTGCAGGCAGGCAGAGTTGGTGGAACTGCCGCCGCTATACTTCACACCCTGGTTCGGGATGTAGACCGCGCCGGTAACCGATGCCCCGTTGTTGCCGACGATGGTGTTGGCTGGGCTGCTCGGCTTGGTGTCCACTGCCCGTCGATCCTGCATCAAGGCGATGCCCTTGAAATTATAGGCATCGTTAGTGCTGGTGTCCGTGGTCGGCGCCGACAGATTGAGTGTTCCGCCAGTCAGCTTGAACGTGCCAGTCTGGGTTGGATCCGCGGAGTTCGTCAGGATGATCGTGCACCCGGTGCAGCTCAGGCTGGTTCCGCTGTTGCTGGAGTTCATTCCCAAGTCACCGCCGTCGATCACGTAGGTCGCGGAACCCAGCACGACGGTCGACCCCGAACTTATATTGAGGCCGGTCTGGTTGTTCTTGGTATTCCTGATGCAGACGACGTCCCCAGCTCCGTCCACGGACGAGCGATTGACCGAAACCGATCCATCCAGCCGTTCGATGTTGGGCGTCTGGTTACTGCCGTTGTTTACGAAGTTCCTGTTGTCCGTGACCGTCTTGGTGCACGCGGGCACGCCCTTGGATGCGAACGGGTCAGCGACCGGCGTGCTGTACGGGTCGTAGCTGTCCACGTGCCAATTAGCGGATTCCTGCACACCGCCGGCCGCTGCCAGCGAATGCGCCGTCACGCTCGAGTTGTTGCTGCTCGTGTTATTGTTGCCGCCGCCGTTCGACGCGGCCTGGTTTGGATTGCGGGAATTCGCAATCAGCGAGCAATCGCCCATGTCGAGCGTGGTGCTGCCGGTGATGTCGATGCCGATCGCCGAAGCACTCGGATCCAAGGCGACCACGCAATATTCCGCCGCGCCAGGAATGCTGGCCGCAGTTGCGGTCGCGCGAATGGTGGGCGTGCTTGCGAGGAACATGGAGCTGAATGGGAGCCTCTTTTCAGCCTTCAGCGTCACTCGGACGATCTTCTGCTGGGCGCCACTGTCATTCAGAAGCTCGACGGTCGGATAGCCCGACTTCATCGCAGCGAAAGAGTGGTTGTTGATCGTCAGGTCGGTCGAAACCGCCGCCTCGACCGCGGTCTGGGTGTTGGTCTGAACCCGGGTGTAGACGCCGGCGATCGCAGCGGAATCCGCCGCGCGCTGCAGTTCGCGCTTCCAGAGGGTCCACTGGATCGTATCCGTGGCCAGGCCTGCCGATCCCACGAGGAGAGGCATGGCGGCCGCCGCAATGACGAGCACGTTTCCGCGACGATCCTGATGCAGTCTTTTGAAGAATGAAATCATCGTTCAATTCCCGGACGCTCGAATGGCACGTTCAGGCATCTAGGTCGGTCACGGTGTCCGAACCGTTGAAGGCTTTGGTTAACCGCCGTTTACGAATTCCCGGGCGCAAGCGCTTGATCTCGCGTGTGTTGCTCCTATAATACAGCACTAGGGACTTGCGCGGCGCCGGACAGCCGTTCACCGTCCGTCCGGGCAGGATGAAGGAAGACATGATGGCCAGCGAAGCGCCGACCGAAACCAAGACGAAGCTCAAGCTCGATCCGCCCGAGGCTCTTCAGGCGATCCAGCCTGCCGAAGCCGTCGGCCTCGTGCCCCTGAAGTCCGAAGAGACGAGCGAGCTCGACAAGAAGGTCGCACAGTTCGTCGACGAGCTCGCAGCGCTCGACAGCAATAGCCCCGACTTCGGCAAGAAGGTCGATCAGCTTACCGCCATGGGCCGCAAGGAAATTGCCGAGGCAGCGGGCGCTTCCAATCGCTTCCTCGACCGTCCGGTGAAGGCGATCGACAGCGACACTGGCATCGGCGCCGACCTGACGGAGCTTCGCCGCACGGTGGAAGCCTTGGACCCCAAGGAGAACAGCAAGTCCCTGACGGGCCGCAAGTTCCTGGGCATCATCCCCTTTGGGAAGCGCATCAACAACTACTTCGACAAGTATCGCAGCTCGCAAACCCACATTTCCGCGATCCTCGCCCGCCTCGGCAACGGCAAGGACGAGCTTCTGATGGACAATGCCGCCATCGACACGGAGCGCGCCGGATTGTGGAAGACCATGCACAAGCTCGAGCAGATGATCCACATCTCGAAGAGCCTGGACAAGAAGCTCGAGGACAAAGCGAACGAGCTGGATGCCACCGAGCCGGCCAAGGCCAAGGCGATCCGTGAAACCGCCCTCTTCTACACGCGCCAGCGCACCACCGACCTTCTCACCCAGATGGCAGTGACGGTGCAGGGCTATCTCGCGCTCGACCTCGTCAAGAAGAACAATGTCGAGCTGGTTAAGGGTGTCGATCGCGCTTCGACGACCACGGTTTCCGCACTGCGGACTGCGGTCACGGTGGCCCAGGCCATGACCAATCAGAAGCTGGTTCTGGAGCAGGTCACCGCGCTCAACACCACCACAGCGAACATGATCGATGCGACGGGCGAGATGCTGCGCACGCAGACGGGCGCGATTCATGAACAGGCGGCATCGTCGACGATCCCGCTGGAAACCTTGCAACGCGCGTTCCAGAACATCTACGATACCATGGACCAGATCGATCAGTTCAAGCTGCAGGCGCTCGGCAATATGAAGCAGACTGTCGACACCCTGTCGTCCGAGGTCGAGAAGTCGAGAGGCTATATCGCTCGGGCCGAAGGCGTTGCGCAGGGCCAGCTCAAGGGACCGGCGTCGCCGTTCACGCCGCTCGAGATCAAATGAGCGACGTAAACGACAAGGTTGATCGGGCACTCGCCCGAGTGGACCGGGTGATGCGCTCGCTCGACGAGCGCGACGGCCCTGTCCGTGACGCCGCCCGCCGTGAGCGGCAGCGGCTGAACGGCGATCTCAAGCAACGCGGTCAGCGGGTGGCGACGGCACTTGCGATCATCAGTGCGGTGACGATCGCTATCGGCTTTGTCATGCCCATAGGGATGTTCGGATTCCTCGCCGCCGTCGGCCTGGCGATCGGCGTCGCAATCCTGCTCAGCATGACCCCGACACGGCCCAAGTCGATTGCTGCGCCGACCACCGACCTCCCGAACGGGGAGATGGTGCAGCGTTTCGATTCCTACCTTTACCGCACACGCCGCGCTCTGCCCGCGCCGGCTCAGGCGGAAGTCGACCAGCTCAGTGCAGTCCTCCCCTCCCTAAAGCAGACGCTGGAGAGGCTCGACGCCCTCGATCCCAACGCGCAGGACGCTCGCCGACTGATGTCAGTGCATCTGCCGGGCCTGATCGACCGCTACGCGCACGTTCCTGCGTCCTTCCGGCAAGAGACCGACGGCGAAGGCAAAAGCGTTGACGAACGGCTGGTCGAAGGTCTGGCAGCGAGCCGGACGGCCCTTCATGAAATCAGTGAAAAGATCGCTCGGGCAGACATCGCAGCGCTGGAAACCCAAGGGCGCTTCATAAAGTCCCGTTATGGTGAGCAGCCGATAGACGGCTGATCAGGCGATCACCGATCCAGCGCGCAATCCTTCGATCTCGTCCTGAGACAAACCGAGCCCATCCAGCACCTCGAACGTATGTTCTCCCAGCGCCGGCGGCGGCAAGTCGGCGTCGGCGCGCTGCCCGTCCATACGCACCGGCGAGCCAACAAGCTGCAGGCCCGCAATGGCGCGAACGGTCCCGCGATGCTGGGCTTGAACATCATTGAGAGCTTGGGTGATGGTGTTGATCGGCCCTGCGGGAATGCCCGCCACTTCCAGCTGATCTAGCCACTCGGCCGAAGTCCGGGTGGCGATGAGCTTGGCCACCAGTGCCACGATTTCGGCCCGGTGCGCGACCCGTGCCCCGTTGGTCGCGAACCGCTCGTCCTGCGCCCATTCCGGGTGCCCGCAGATGGCCGCGAGGCGTGCAAATTGCCTGTCATTGCCGATCGCGATGATGATCGGCTGATCGGCAGCCTCGAACGGCTGATAGGGCACGATGTTCGGATGGGTATTCCCCTGACGCGGTGGATCCCTGCCGCATACCAGGGCATTCGAGGCCTGGTTGGCCAGCATCGCAAGCTGCGTATCGAACAGCGCCATATCGATATGGGCGCCCTTCCCGCTCGAATGTCGCTGATGGAGCGCGGCGAGGATGGCGACGCAGGTATAGAGGCCGGTGAAAAGATCAGTGACCGCGACGCCGACGCGCATCGGCCCGCCGCCCGGTGAGCCGTCCGGCTGACCAGTCACGCTCATCAGGCCACCCATGCCCTGAATGATATAATCATATCCGGCCCGGTCGGCGTACGGCCCGTCCTGGCCGAAACCCGTGATTGACGCGACGATCAGACGGGGATTGGCCTGACGGAGCGAGGCTGCGTCGAGGCCAAACTTCGCAAGCCCGCCGACCTTGAAATTCTCGACAATGATGTCGCTATGCTCAGCTAGCTGCTGCACAAGGGCGGATCCTCGCGGCGTCGCGAAATCGATAGCCGCGGACTTTTTCCCGCGGTTCGCGCTGAGGAAATAGGCTGCGACCCGGTCCTTGCCCTCGCCATGCCAGGGAGGGCCCCAGTGCCGCGTGTCATCGCCAACGCCTGGTCGCTCGATCTTGATGACCTCGGCGCCAAGATCGGCCAGCAATTGCGTGCACCATGGCCCCGCCAGCACCCGACTAAGGTCGAGGACCTTTAGCCCGGCCAGCGGCGCGTTCACGCCGCGCGCTTCCATGGTCGCCGGTCGGCAAGCACCGCGCGTGCCGCGTTGTGCCCGGGTGCGCCGGTCACTCCACCCCCGGGGTGAGCACCGGAGCCGCACAGATAGAGCCCCTTCAGGGGCATGCGATAGTTCGACGCGCCAACCATCGGGCGGGCGCTGAACAGCTGGTCCATGCCCATCTTGCCGTGGAAGATGTCGCCGCCGATCAGCCCGAAGCGCCGCTCCAGGTCCAGCGGGGAATGGATTTGCCGGCCGATGACGGAAGCTGCGAACCCGGGTGCATGGGCGTCCACGGTGGCGATAATCGCGTCGGCCGCACGCTCACGTTCATCGTCCCAGCTGCGGCCCTCGCCCAGGTCGAACCGGAAATGCTGGCAGAACAGGCTGGCCACATGCTTGCCCTTGGGCGCCAGGGTCGAATCCAACGTGGAAGGAATTAGCATCTCGACGATCGGCTGCCTGGCCCATCCGTTGACACGCGCGTCGAGATAAGCGCGGTCCATGTAGTCGAGGCTCGGTGCCAGGATGATGCCGGCGGTCAGATGATTGCCGCGCTTGGGCAGCACGGTGAACCTCGGCAGTTCCGACAAAGCGACGTTCATCCGGAAGGTGGCGCTTTCGCACTTCCAGTCCCCCATTCGCTTCTCAACGTCGCGTTCCACCGCGCCACGCGGGACTAGCCGGTCGAACAGCAGCTTGGGATTGACCCCAGCGATGACATGCCGGGCCTGCCAACCCTTGCCCGCAGCGACCACGCCGGTTGCGCGGCCCTTGTCCACGATCACTTCCTCAACCGGCGTGCCGAGAACGATGTCCACGCCGGCTTCACGGCATGCGGCGGCCATCGATTGCGTGATCGAGCCCATGCCGCCGATGGCGTGGCCCCAGGCGCCGGGGACCCCAGCGGCTTCACCGAACAGATGATGCAAAAGCACATATGCAGTGCCGGGCGTGTAGGGCGATGCGAAGTTGCCGACGACGCCGTCGAACCCGAACAACGCCTTCGCCATATCCCCGCTGAAGTGCCGGTCCAGAATGTCGCCGGCGCTGCGTGTCGCATAATCGTGGAGGATGCGCTTCTCGGCCAGCGATAGCCCGACCACCTCGCGCGCGAGTTGCAGCATAGCCGGCAATCCGCCGACACCGCGACCGATCTCCGGTGGCGCCTTCAGCAGCCAGTTCTGGATGATTGGGACAACGACGTTCAGCTCCGCGAGGTAGCGGTCGTACGCCGGGCCGTCGCCCTTCACGTGACGAACGATCTCCTTGCGCGTCAGCCCGCCCCGGCCTGCCAGCAGGTATTTGTCGTCCCCGGGCAGGAAGTTGTCCGTTTTCCGGAGGACAACCTTGAGGCCATGCCGTTCAAGCTGCATGTCCCGGATCACCTTCGGGTTGAGCAGACTGACGGTGTAGCTTGCCGCCGAATTCCGGAACCCGGGGAGGAATTCGTCGGTGACCGCGGCCCCGCCCACCGTCTGCGCCGCTTCCAATACGGTGACCTTCAGGCTCTTTTTTGCGAGGTAATAAGCGCAGGTAAGGCCGTTATGGCCGGCGCCGATGATGATCGCGTCCCGGCTCAACGCATCAGCACCAGTTCTTCGGCCATCGTCGGGTGAAGCGCCACGACGGAATCGAAATCGGACTTCTTCAGCCTGGCCTTCACTGCGATTGCAGCAGCCTGAAGAATCTCCGGAGCATCCGGCCCAATCATGTGGATGCCGACGATCCGGTCCGTCTCGCCATCGACCACCAGCTTGTAGAGGGAGCGTTCGTTCCGCCCGGCCAGCACGTTCTTCATCGCACGGAAGTCGGAAGTGAAGGTCTTCACCGAACCCAGTTTGTTGCGGGCCTGCCCCTCCGTCATCCCGACGGATGCTAAAGGAGGATGGCTGAACACCGCGCTTGGAATGCACCCATAGTCGACCGTGCGAGGACTGTTTCCGAATACGCTGTCGGCGAAGGCGTGACCCTCGCGAATTGCCACGGGTGTAAGCTGGACGCGATCGGTCACATCTCCGACAGCGTAGATCGACGGCACCGACGTGCGATTCTGATCGTCGACCTTGATCTCATCGCGCTCGCCGAGTTCCACGCCCACCGCTTCGCAGCCAAGCCCTTCGATGTTCGGACGGCGTCCAATGGCGAAGAGCACCTCGTCGGCCTCGATGTCGTCGCACCCCTTCATCGTCAGCCGCAGCGACCCGTCTTCCTGCCGCTCAATACGCTCGAACGTGCTGTTGAAGCGGTAGTCGAGGCCCTTTTTGACAGAAATCTGCAGCAGGCGGTCGACGATCTGCTGGTCATAGCCGC
>JBJMUK010000184.1:0-4867 GCA_045811225.1 Sphingomicrobium sp.
TCAGCAAATATCCCTACGGCTGGTCGTGGGTCAGCCCCAGCTTCCACGTTCTGCCGCCGATGCAGGGGCGCGTTCTCGGCAAGCTCCCGGCCCGCGGCGACGTCGTCATCGTCACTCCGCCCGGCACCCGCACCGACTATATCAAGCGCGTGATCGGCCTTCCGGGCGACATCCTGCAGATGATCAACGGCCAGCTGATCATCAACGGCCGCGCGGTCCGCCGCCAGCCGCAGCCCGCCGCGGTCGTTCCGGTCGACACCAACTCCCCGTGCGGTTCGGACCGCGACCCCGCGCTGTACAATTTCCGGGTGCGAGGCACCGGCGGCAAGATCTACTGCCGCGTGCCCGTCGTCCGCGAGACCCTGCCCAACGGCCGCTCCTACGAGACGGTCGAGCTCGGCCGTTCGACCGAGGACAATTTCGGCCCGATCCGGATCCCCGCCGGTCACGTCTGGCTCATGGGCGACAATCGCGATGATTCGGCGGACAGCCGGGTCGAGGTCTGGCAGGGCGGCCTCGGCGGTCCGGTCCCGTGGGAGAACATCGGCGGGCGCGCCGAGTTCATCACCTTCTCGCTCGACGGCACGACAATGTGGTGGAACCCAGTGAGCTGGTTCGAATCCTTCCGCTCGGGCCGCGCCGGCACGTCGCTGAGAAAGAGCTGAGGCCCGACCGATGGCCCAGCGACCGCCAACCACCGAGACCCATCTCGAGCGGCCCGGCCCCGCGGAGTTCCGCGACCCGCTCGTTCGCCGCGAGATGGCCAAGGCCGCGGTGTGGCTCGGGATGGCGCTGCTCATCGTCGGCGTCGTCGTCCTTGCCCAGCCGCTGCTGCTGATCGTCGGCGGAGCGATCTTCGCCGTCTTCCTCGACGGCGGAGTGCGCGCTCTCGGGCGCTACCTTCCCATCCCGCGCGGCTGGCGGCTGGTGCTGGTGCTTCTCTTGGGCTTCGGTTTCGTTGGCTGGGTGTTTTATTTCGCCGGAACGACCATCGCCGCGCAGTTCGAAGCCTTGCGCCTGGTGGTCACTGCGCAATTCACCCGCGTGATGGCTTTTGCCGCTTCGCTCGGGCTGATCCCTGAGGGCGCGAGCGCCAACCTCGGGACTCAGCTGATGGGCTCGGTCGGCCGCCTGACCAGCGCCGTCGGCAGCGTGCTTGGCGGCGTCACCAGTGCCATCGCCATGCTCGTCATCGGCATCTTCCTCGCCGCCGAGCCGCGGATCTACGACCGCGGGATCGCGTGGATGCTTCCGGTCCGGCATCGCGCCGGCTTTTACCGCATCGCCGAGCATGTCGGCTTCACGCTGCGCCGACTGCTGTTCGGCCGGCTCGTCGGAATGATCTTCGAAGGCGTGTTCACCTGGCTGATGCTGACCATCGGCGGGGTGCCGATGGCCGCCTTGCTCGGCCTGATCACCGGAATGCTGGCGTTCATTCCCAACATCGGAGCGATCATCTCGGGCGTGCTGATGGTCGCGGTCGGCTTCAGCGCCGGCGCTAACCAGGGCTTCTGGGCGATCTTCGTCTACTTCTTCGTCCAGAACGTCGACGGCTACCTGGTTATCCCATACATCGCGCGGCGCACCGTCGACCTCGCTCCGGCGATCGTGCTTGCCATGCAGCTGCTGATGGGCGCGCTGTTCGGAGTGCTCGGGGTGCTGTTCGCCGACCCGATCCTCGCGACCCTGAAGGTCGTGCTCGTCGATGTCAGCAAGCGCCAGCAGGTCAGGGAAGGCGAAGGTCCGGAGGTCGTCTCGACCTGACGGCTACTGGCGCGGCTGCGCCTGCATCATCGCGGCTCCGCCGCGGACGATCTTGCGCACCCGGACCTCGAAGGTCAGGTCGCTGTTCGGGGGGAACCCTTGCGGCGGCGGGCTTTCGCCGAAGGCCAGCCGCGGCGGCATGCTGAACCGGTATTCGCCGCCTTCGCGCATCTTGGTCATCGCCTCGGCAAAGCCGGGGAACACCTGCGCCATGGTGAACGGCTGCGGCCCGCCATGCGTGTCGCTGTTGTCGAACACGGTTCCGTCGTCGAGCGTGCCGACATAATCGAGCAAGGCGGCGTCGGCGGGGCCGATCGGCTCGCCGGTTCCGCCCTTGATCGTCCGGAACTCGAGGCCGGTTTTGGTGACTTCCGGCCGAAGCGAGCCGGCGCCGATCCACGCCAGCGCGACGCCCGCGGCGATGACTGCCAGGAAGGCGAGCCACAGCTTGATCGCCCGTCCGCGGTTGCGGGGGCGATGGGCGGCTTCTGCGACGGACACGTGTCGGTCTGGCGGCGCGTCTAGCGGGCGCCTTCGCGCTCGGCGCGCTTGCGCTCGAGCTTGCGGGCGCGGCGGATCGCGGCGGCCCGCTCGCGGGCGCGCTTCTCCGACGGCTTCTCATAGTGGCGGCGCAGCTTCATCTCGCGGTAGATGCCTTCGCGCTGCAGCTTCTTCTTCAGGGCGCGCAGCGCCTGCTCGACATTATTGTCGCGAACGATGATCTGCATAAACTCCCGTCACACTCCTTGTTGCGGCCGCCTTGGGGCCTCTTCGACCGCGAAAAAAGCCGCGATTTTGCGGCGTTCTGCGGCAACACGACATCGGCCTCCGGAGGCGCACCTGCGGCGACCGGCGGCCCTTAGCAGTGCCCGCCGATGCGTTCAACCCGTGGAACAATCGTGGTAGTGTCTCACTTTCAATTTGAGCCCAAAGAAAAGGCCCGCTGCCGGGGGGTCAGCGAGCCTAGGGTGCCAATCTGGGAAGGACTGCCACTGCGTCCCGGTTACGGCCTTTGGCGCGGTCGTGTCAGTTACCTATCGTTAGCAGCGAACGAAAAAGGTCTTAAACTAAGTTAGTTGCGTTCGCGCTTCCGGTAAGGCCCGCGAGGCTTCGGGGTCGGGGCCATTTCGTCCATCTTCGCCACCACGTCCTCTAGGGACCACAGGCGGTCGCTGACGCCGGCGACCATGGCGGGGCTGACGCGCAGCGATTTGTGCTGGCGGCAGAAATTGTAGAACACGAAGTAGAGAGCGACGGCCGCAACGTGGTTGTCGAGCTTCTTCGAGAACGCATTGGTCAGCCGAGTGAAGCGGCGCATCGACATGCGCATGGTGAGGTTCTGGCGCTCGACAATCGACGTTGAGATGTGCGCCACGTCCGGATTGCCTTGCACGGTGAACTTCCGCGTCCCGCAGCACTCGCCGGGGCTGTAGCGGCCCGGTCCACCCGGCGTTGCGCGGAACACCTTAAGCAGCTGCGCGAAATCGACGTAGCGGCCAAAGGCATGCTCAACGGCGGTGAGGTAAGGCGTCCATGAATCAGTCGTGATCTGCGGAGCGCCCTTCACGCGCATGCGAAGGTCAGTGATGAACGCGTGGGCGCTGTCCCGGCCACGGTCCCCGACAAAGTAGGAAAGGATCAGCTTCGTGTCCGCGTCGATAGCGGTCCAGGTCCATACGTCGCCAGCACCTTCGGGCAGCTCCTTACCGGTGCGAACGATACGGTCCTTCGCATAGCAGAACGACCAAATCTCGTCGCACTGAATGCGCTTCGAGCGGACGTTGCGGACCATTTCGTCGTGAATGGCGACGCAAGCCTCACCGGCTTCGACCAGCAGCTTTGACACTGTGTTGATCGACACATCCGCCACGCGGCTGATCGACCGCATGGACGAGCCTTCGCAGAGCATGGAGAGGATTTGGACGCGCTTGGCTAACGGCAGCTTGTTCACACTAGTTTGAGATGAACTTTTTTGCTTACCGTCAAGCATTAAGTGAGACTGGTTCGGTTTGACTCACCTCCAGGAGTGAGAGCACGTTTCTAACGGGCGAGTGCGTTTGCCCCTTTTAACGGATGAGTATTGATTTATATGTCAATACGCGAATCGCTTCAACGGGCTGTTCGGGAAGGATTGCTGTCCTACCTGCCAGTGCGCGTTGAAAGCGATCCAATTGAACGAGTTATGCTCATAAGTCCTGAGGTTCGAGATGCACTGCAGGGGCCATTCGTCTCCAAGGATCACGAACGCCGGATCGGTCGCCTTCACAGCGACCTCGAGACATTTGTGACCGGCCAGCGCATCTCGATCGCGATGAACCGCCAGGACGATCGGAACGCCTACCTTCGGCGATTGGAGCCAGCAGATCAGGCGACCTGGACCATCCGCAGCAGAGAAGCGAAGCCCGCGCTGCGGGTTCTAGGGCGTTTCGCTGCGCCGGATGTGTTTGTCGCCCTCACCTGGCGGCCGAGATCCGTGAAGCTTCCGTGGTCCGACTACGACCCGCTCACGGATGAGCTCAGTTGGAGGCTGGCAATTCAGGACACTGTGGAAAAATGGCACGTTGCGCTCCCTGATGGGATTGCTGCAGCAGGGGAAGAGATCGGGAGATATGTCACAGACAACGTCATTCGCGTCTAGCTTGGCATCCGCTGAGCGCCTTCCGGCTGGCACGCTCGCATACTTGGGTGAGCGGGCGCGTAACCGCTGTTATGACTTCGTCATTCAACGCTTCCAAGCGTCGGGCTTGTCGAAAGCACAACTTGCGCGAAAACTTGGCAAGGGACCTGACCGGGTCGGCCATTTGCTGGCGTCGCCGGGCAACTGGACAATCGACACACTCGCCGAACTACTCGCCGCAATTTCCGAGGAAGAGTTCATTCCGAGCGCCGAAAAATTTGAAGGGCGGTCGCCGCGAAACATAACTCAAGCGGACCTTCTCATGGGACGCAGGAGATTGGAACGACGCGACAGCGCCCCACCTCCGCAGCTAAGCGTCGAATGGGTTGACGCGCCAAAGATCAGCGCGCCTCCGCTTCCAAAGCGTTGGGATCTTGAGGCGAAGCCAACCGTCGTGGGTGCTACATGAGCAAAAAGGCCCCAGTC
>JBJMUK010000185.1:0-12726 GCA_045811225.1 Sphingomicrobium sp.
GAGATCCGGCTGCGGCCCGAGGAATATCGCCGCTTGTGGACAGCCATTCGCTCCGATTTCGAAGCCGACGAACATCGCCGCGCAATCCATGTGCGCGATAGCGGCTATGGTCCCACCGACACATTTTATCGAGCCACGGGCAAGGCCAGCGCGATCCGAACGTGCAATAGCTGGACCGCGGACCGGCTCAGGCTCGCCGGGGTGAAGACGAGCCTATGGCCGCCGTTCGTACAGGGCTTGTTGTGGCGGTATCGACCGGTCGGTCAGAGCACGTAACGCGAGAGGTCCGTGTTCCCGGCGATGCCGGAAAGCTGCTTTTCGACGAAGGCGCGGTCGACCGTGAGCCTCTCGCCCTTCCTGTCCTCGGCTTCGAAGCTGACGTCTTCGAGCACCTTTTCCATGACCGTCTGCAGCCTGCGGGCGCCGATATTCTCGACCGACTCGTTCACTTCCGCGGCAATTCGAGCAAGCGCCGCGATGCCGTCATCGGAGAAGTCGATCGTCACGCCCTCGGTCCCAAGCAGCGCCTGATATTGCTCGGTCAGGCTCGCGCGGGTCGACTTCAGGATGTGAACGAAGTCGTCCTCGGTCAGCGCGCCCAACTCCACCCGGATCGGAAGCCGTCCTTGAAGCTCTGGCAGAAGGTCCGCGGGCTTGGCGATGTGGAAGGCGCCCGACGCGATGAAGAGAATATGGTCGGTCTTGAGCGGACCATATTTCGTGGCGACCGTCGTTCCTTCGATCAGCGGGAGCAGGTCGCGTTGCACACCTTCGCGGCTGACGGAGCCGCCGCGAACGTCGCTGACGGCAATCTTGTCGATCTCGTCCAGGAACACGATGCCGTTGGCCTCCGCATCGGCGAGAGCCGACCGGTTCACATCGTCGGGATCAAGCCGCTTGTCCGCTTCCTCCTCGGTCAGCCGAGCGAAGGCTTCCGGGACCTTCAGCTTCCTGCGCTTGCGCGGAGCGCCGCCGCCGAGCTTGCCCATCATCGACTTCAGATCGAACACCTGGGCATTCATGCCCGGGATCTCGAACGGCATAGCCGATCCCTCGTCCACCTCGATCTCGACCTCGGCCTGGCTAAGGCTCCCATCGCGGAACCGCTGGCGAAAGCTGGCCCGCGTTGCCTCGCTCGACCCCTTCCCGGTAAGCGCGTCTAGCAGGCGGTCCATCGCCGCTTCCTCCGCCGCAGTCTTCACTGCGCTGCGGCGCCGCTCCCGCTCCAGCCGCACCGCTTCTTCGACCAGGTCGCGCGCAATCTGCTCGACGTCCCGCCCAACATAGCCAACTTCCGTGAATTTGGTCGCTTCGACCTTCACGAACGGTGCATCGGCAAGCTTCGCGAGCCGGCGGCTGATCTCCGTCTTCCCGCACCCCGTGGGCCCGATCATCAGGATATTCTTCGGTGTCACTTCGTCGCGAAGCTCCGGCGACAGGCGCTGACGCCTCCAGCGGTTCCGCAGCGCGACTGCGACGGCGCGCTTCGCGTCGTTCTGCCCTACGATATGCTCGTCCAGCGCAGCAACGATGGTCTTGGGAGTCAGATTGTCGTTCATTGAATTACCTGGATCCTGTTCGCTTTCGGCGGGCTCGGAGGGCCGCTAGACAGTCTCGACGGTCAACCGATCGTTGGTGAAGACGCAGACCTCCGCCGCGATCGCCATCGCGCGGCGCGCAAGCACTTCAGGGTCCGGTTCATATTCGCTGAGCGCACGGGCAGCGGCGAGCGCGTAATTGCCGCCCGAGCCGATGGCCGCAATCCCGCCTTCGGGCTCGAGCACGTCGCCATTGCCGGTGAGGATCAGCATCACCTCGGCGTCCGCGACGATCATCATCGCTTCGAGGTTGCGGAGATATTTGTCGGTTCGCCAGTCCTTGGCGAGTTCGACCGCCGCGCGCATCAGCTGGCCGCGATATTGCTCGAGTTTGCGTTCCAGCCGCTCGAACAGCGTGAAGGCGTCGGCCGTGGCCCCGGCAAACCCACCGATGACCGTTCCGCCCGCGCCCAATCGCCGGACCTTCTTCGCGTTCGGCTTGATGACGGTATTGCCGAGGCTGACCTGCCCGTCACCAGCGATGACCGTGCGGCCATCCTTCTTCACGCCAAGGATCGTTGTTCCGTGCCAGCTTTCCAATGCCCGCTCCCGTTTATCTCGACGGAGATGTGGGAGCGGCGCACCGGTGGCGCAAGTTGAGCGCTGACAAAGACTAGCGCTCGACGCCCTTCAGTTTCCCCCATGTACGAGCCGCAGTGTAGCCGAGGTAGCCCGTGCCAAAGAGCGCATAGAGTTCCTCAGGAATACCCCGCAGGTACGCGGTCATGCCGTTGGCAATGCCGATCGCCATCTTGGGGTCGGCGGCCGCGATCAGCCCCATCGGTATCGACCACAGGATCAATGTGTACATCATGTACAGGAAGCTCGGTCGAGCGCGGCTGGTCCAGGGATCGGAGGACTGTGCTTCCGCGACGATCGCCTGCATCTGCACTGCGATGGTCTCCATTTCCTGCTGCCCCTGGAGCTTGATCAACTCCAGCTTGGCTTGGTCACGGGCTTTCGGATCCGGGATCACGCGGTCGAGCAAGCTCGCAATGGGTCCGACGATCGCTTCCATCAACGCCATTTCGTTTCCTTTCGAGAGTGTCTGGTTTGAATCGGTGCAGGTCAGCCGACGCGGTTGGCGAGCCAGCCGTAGAGGAATGCTTCATTGGCCGGACGCTGCTCCGCCAGTCGCAGGTAACGATCGCCCTGGAGCGCCTCGAGCGCATGCAGGAGCACCGCTTCGCCCCCCTGGCTTCCACGCACCGAGAGGAATCCATCAAGTGCCTTCAGGGTGTGCGGTCCCACCCGTCCGTCGGGCACCAGATCCGGATAGTCTTTACCATCCCGGTTCAAGGCCGTGAGTGCGCGCTGCAGGAAGGTCGTGGCTACGGACGGCCCCATGTTCACGCCGGTGTCGAACAACTCGCTTGCGATTACCGGCGATCGACGAGCAATCTCGTGAAATCGCGGACGCAGCCAGTAAAGGCGCTTGTAGATTGCCGCCGTCTCCTCGCGGGGACGGGCTCGCATCGATCCGGCATAGCCGTGCGCACGTGCTACGGCCTCCGTGATTCCGAAGCATGTCGGACCGCCACGATCCGCCGGATGGTTCACATAGCCGCCTTCCCGCTCGATCAGTCCCTCGATCAGTTCGTCGATCGCGACCGCACCCCTATCCATTCCTCATTCTCCCCACCCGAGTCGCACGATGTTTAACCAAATAGGTTTTCTGTAGGACAGCGTTTTTGGTTCTTGAAATGGTCGTTCCCGAAACCCACTGTTCCCACTTGAGAGCGGGCGCTAGGCTGAGAACATGATTCTTCGTTTCTTGTGCGCGTTGGCCGCAGTCTCCAGTGCCGCCCCGTCCTCAGCTCAGATGACCCGAGCCGAACAGGCCATGATCGCCCACGTCGATTCTGAACAGGAACGCACCGTCACTCTGCTGGAGCGCTGGGTGAATCAGAACAGCGGCACGTTGAACGTTCCCGGCGTGCGGGCCGTGGGCGACATGCTGCGTGCGGAGCTGGAGCCGCTCGGCTTCAACGTCCGCTGGATCGACGCCAGTGCAGTGCGGCGCGCTGGTCATCTCGTCGCACATCACAAGGGCAAGGCGCGCGGCAAGCGCCTGCTTCTCATCGGACACCTCGATACCGTGTTCGAACCGGACTCTCCTTTCCAGCGCTGGAGCCGCAACGGCAATGCCGGAACTGGCCCGGGTGCCGGCGATGACAAGGGCGGAATGGCGGTCATAGTCTCGGCGCTCCGGGCCATGAAAGCGGCGGGTACGCTCGACCGCGCTGACATTACGGTCTTCCTGACGGGGGACGAGGAAGATGCGGGCAGCCCGATTGAAATCGCTCGCCAGGACCTGATCAGGGAAGGAAGGAAGGCGGACGTCGCCCTCGACTTCGAAGGCCTCGTGCAACTGAACGGCCAGGACATGGGCTCAACGGCCCGCCGCAGCTCAGGGGAATGGGTGCTGAAGGTCACGGCGGCGACTGGTCATTCCAGCGGCATCTTCACGCCAAGCGTCGGCTTCGGCGCAATCTACGAACTCACCAGGATTATCGACACGTTTCGCCGCGAAGTTCCCGAGGACAAGCTGACGTTCAACGTCGGAATCCTCGCCGCCGGAGCGACTGCCCAATTGAGCGAAGGCCGTAACCAGGTCGCCGCCACGGGGAAGACCAATATCATTCCCGGCGTCGCGATCGCGCGCGGTGATCTTCGCGCCATCAGCCAGGAGCAGATCGACCGCGCCAAGGCGAAGATGAGCGCAATCGTCGCCCAGCCGCTCAGGGGCGCAGAGGCGCAAATTGAGTTCGAGCCCGGCGATTACCCACCCATGAGCCCCACCGAAGGCAATCGCGCTCTGTTGGCGCGGCTGAACAGCGTCAACCGCGACCTGGCGCTGCCGGAAATGGGCGAACTTGACCCAGCGAAACGTGGCGCCGGCGACATCAGCTTCGTCGCGGCCGACGTGGACTCCCTCGCCGGCATGGGCCCGGGAAGCCGCGGCGACCATGCGCCGGGAGAGACTGTCGACATTGCCTCGATCTTCAAGCAGGCTAAGCGCGCCGCCATCCTCATGAGCCGTCTGTCGCGCGAGCGTCGCGGCCGCTAAAGGCGTGTCGATGCCGTACAATATCCAGCCAATCCGCGAGTGGAGCCAGGTCACTCGCGATCAGTTCGAACAGGAGATCCGGCCACTGCGGGAGCCGGCGGTCTTTCGCGGCCTGGTTCCCGACTGGCCGCTCGTCCGAAAAGGCCAGCAGTCTTCGTCCGCGGCCGTCGAGTATCTGAAACGGCTATATTCCAAGAAACAGATTGGGACCATCAAGGCGGGCCCCGAAGCCGAGGGAAGGCTGTTCTATAACGAACAGGTTACAGGCTATAACTTCCAGCGGATCATGCAGGACATGCGGGTGGTTCTCCAGGAACTTCTCGATACCGAACATGATCATTCTCCACCGACCATCGCAATGCAGGCGATCACGGCATCGGACCATCTGCGCGGCTTCGACGATGATCATCCAATGCCCCTGCTGGATCGCGCTCCCCCGCGCCTGTGGATCGGCAACTCTGCGGTAATCGCCCCGCATTATGATTTGCTCGATAACATCGCCTGCGTCGCGGTCGGCCGGCGAAGGTTCACGCTTTTCCCGCCAGATCAACTAGCGAACCTTTACGTCGGTCCGATCGACAACACACCCGCTGGCGCTCCGATCAGCATGGTCGACGTTAACGACCCCGATTTCGAGACATACCCGAGATTTGCCGAGGCCCTAGCCCATGCGCAGGTGGCCGAGCTTGAAGCCGGCGATGCAATCTTCATCCCGTACATGTGGTGGCACGGCGTCGAGGCGCTCGAGCGCTTCAACGTCCTGGTCAATTACTGGTGGGACGAGCATTCATCACCGGAACTGGTGCCGCCGCGCGTAGCGATGATGATCGCGCGTCTAGCCTTCAAGGACATGTCGGAGGAGCAGCTCGGGAGGTGGCGGACAATGTTCGACCGTTACATCTTCAACCCGGCGGACGATGCGATGGAGCATCTTCCCGACCATGCAAAAGGACTCTTCGGCAAGATGAGCGGGGCGGACGTGAAGAAGATGCGGCAGGTTCTCGGGAGAATGCTACTGGATGACTAGCGAACGATCGCCCCTTGACCTTGGCGCCGGCTCCGGCAAACGGAAGAAGCCGGTGGGGACCGCGTATAGGGCGATTATGGCTGGACCTGCACGAGACCCGTTCCAACTCCTGGTTCAGTCCGTCGTGGACTATGCGATTTACATGCTCGATCCCAATGGGATCGTGACGAGCTGGAACGCTGGCGCCGAGCGCATCAAGCTGTTCACGGCCGACGAGATCATCGGCAAGCATTTCTCGACCTTCTACACGCCCGAGGATCGCGACGCAGGAGCGCCCCAGCGCGCGCTTGAAACCGCGCGGAAGGAGGGCCGCTACGAGGCCGAGGCTTGGCGCGTGCGCAAGGACGGCCAACGCTTCTGGGCCAATGTGGTCATCGACACGATCTACGACGATGACCGGGAAATCATCGGCTTCGCGAAGATCACGCGCGACATGACGGAGCGACGGGCGACGCAGCAGGCATTGCTCGAGGCCGAACGCCGCTTCCGGATTCTGGTGCAGGGCGTCACCGACTACGCCATCTACATGCTTGATCCGGACGGCCGGGTCACGAACTGGAACGCCGGCGCCGAGCGCATCAAGCAATATACGTTCGACGAAATCGTCGGCCAGCATTTCAGCCGCTTCTACACGCCGGAAGACGCGGAAGCGGGAACACCCGGCAGCGCCTTGGAAACTGCGCGCAAGACCGGCCGGTACGAAGCCGAAGGCTGGCGCGTGAAGAAAAGTGGCGAGCGGTTCTGGGCAAGCGTCGTAATCGACGCCATCCGCGACGAGCGCGGGGAACTGCTCGGCTTCGCCAAAATCACGCGCGACATGACCGAAAAGCGCCTGGCGCAGCAGCGGCTGGATGAATCTCGCGAACAACTCTTCCGTTCGCAGAAGATGGAAGCGCTTGGGCAGCTCACCGGTGGGTTGGCGCACGACTTCAACAACCTTCTGACCGCGATTCTCGGCGCTTCGGACCTCGCCCTGCGGAGCATCGACGATCAGGCAAAAGTACGCCGCATGATCGACGGCATCCGCAGCTCAGCACAGCGCGGTGCAGGACTCACCAAGCAGCTGCTCGCCTTCGCAAGGGCCCAGCCGCTCCAACTACAATCCATCAACCTTCGCGATTTCCTGCGCGAAACGACAACCTTGCTGCGTCCATCGCTGCGCAGCGACATCGAATTGATCATGGAGCACTCTGACCAGGTATGGGATGTCGAAGCCGACGGCGGAGCGCTCGAGCTTGCGCTGTTGAACCTCGCGTTCAACGCCCGCGATGCCATGAAGGACGGCGGGACGCTCAAGATCAGCGCCACGAACGTCGTTCTGGATGGCACCACCGAGGGCCTGCACGGCGAGCATGTCGCATTGCGCGTGTCCGACACGGGCAGCGGGATGGAACCGGGTACGGCAGAGCGCGTGTTCGAACCCTTCTTCACGACCAAGGGGTTCGGCGAAGGCACGGGCCTGGGGCTCAGTCAGGTATTCGGATTTGCAAAGCAGATCGGCGGCGCTGTTACGGTGGACTCTGAAGTGGACAAGGGCTCTTCCTTCACCGTCTATCTGCCCGTCAGCCGCTCCAGCCATCAGGTTGCAGTAGGCGGATCGGAAATACCCGGAGCAAAGGTCAAGGGAACCGTCCTCATCGTGGAAGATGACTCGGTGGTCAGTGAACTGGCCGCCGCCCTGTTCGCGGAGCTCGGCTACCCATCGGTCGTCGTTCACAGTGCCAAGGAGGCGATGGATCGACTAAGCAGCGGAGAGCTTCCTCGGCTGATTTTTTCCGACATCATCATGCCCGGCGGGATCAGTGGTCTTGAGTTGGCTCGGAAAGTGCGCGCCCGCTTCCCGGAAATGCCGATCCTGCTCACCACCGGCTACAGCGAACAGGCGAGCGGAAATCACGGGTTCCCGGTCCTCACCAAACCGTATGAGTTTGAGACGCTGGCGAGCGGCGTTGCGGACCTGCTGAAAGACGCAGCGCCGAAGTAAACCAAGGTTCTACGGTCCGATATCCCCAGATTGCCGGCGCAGCTTATGCCGCGTTGCCTGCGGCCGTCCCAGTGCGACCGCAACGTCATTGTCCCAACCATAGACGTCGGTCCGAAAACTCAGCTGACCATCGGCGTCGAGAAAGACCGTGTGGTAGAGCAGCCGCACTGGTATCTGCGTCTTCATCGGAACGTAGCTGACATCATCCGGCTTGTCGCGGTACGCCGCGTCGAACTGCTCCAGGATGCCGTCGTCCTGCGCGATCATCCTTGCAAAACCAAGTGCATCCTGAACCCGCACGCAGCCATGGCTCCTGTGGCGCTCGTTGGCGGTGAAGAGCGCCCTTGCAGGCGTATCGTGCAGGTAGATGGCCTGATCGTTCTTGAGGTCGAACTTGACCTCGCCAAGCGCATTCTTAGGCCCGGGCATCTGAACATATTTCCCGTTCCGCATCGTGATATTCTGCGATGCGAAATAACCGGCACCCTTGCCCGCCAACTCCTCCTCCGCGATGGAATCCGGGACCGTCCAGGTCGGGTGAGCCACAAGCTGGAACATTGGAGAGCCAAGCTGCGGCGTTTCCCAGTCAGGTTGACCGACGACGACGTTGCGGCGGTTCTTGAGCTGCCCGTCGCGCCAATATTCCAAGAACGTCGCCGCCGTGTTCACATCGATCCGCGTCGCTGGCAAATCATGGCTAAGCCAGCGTCGCCGCTCCATGTTCACGGCGATCTGTCTCGCGCGCTCCACTGCCCCCGTGTTGAGGATTTGCAGGGTGTCGGGACCGACAACGCCGTCCGGCTTCAGCCCGAAATCGGCCTGCATCGCTTTGACTGCCTGCGCGATCGCCGGCGCATATTGGGGTCGGCTGGAACTGAGAGAGGCGTTCACGGGCAGATATCCGTTGGCCTTCAGCGCCTCGACCAGCGGCACGATCCGCGCGTCGGTGGCACCTGGCTTGATCGGCTTGCCTGCCGCGATGTCCTGTTCGGGCCCGCTGGCCGCCAGCTGCGCATAGTGCAGGAAGGCTTTCGACAGGGCTCGATATTCGTCGGTCTGGGGCGCTAAGCCGTCAAGCCACTCACCAATCTTCTTGTCCGTAGCAGCCTGGGTGAGACCCTTCGCCAGATCCACTTTAGGCCGCGGCAGCGTGTAAACCTCCGTCGTTTTTCCCGGGTCGGTCCGGCCAAAAGCGAGCGCTTGCCCGTAGGCCAAGGCCGCTTTCGTCAGCGCCGTTTCCCGTTGAGCGGGGTCCTCCGGCAGCGCCTTGGGCATGAACATGTCCGGCAGCAGCGCATGCTTGGGGGCGAGGTGGATGGCCTCCGTCAGCTGCTTGGTAAGGTCCTTGTTCCACACCGCCTGCCAGCCGTTCGCCTGGTAGAAGCGGCGCACGTCCGGATCCCGGACTGCAGCCTGAAGCGCCGACGCTGAGATATCGCTCGATCCGGACAGCGGTCCTCCACCACCTGACCCGCAGGCGGAGAGAGAAGATGCAGCAGCGAGGAGAAGGATTGGTAAGCGGATACGCAAATAATGGGCCTAACAACAATGGTCAGACACTATTACCAACGAGCAGCAAAGGCGTTCCGTGCAACTCTCGTTCAGATATGCTGGGGCATCCAGCTCGAACGGACGCAGGCGAGACCAACCATCTTCATAACGCTGACATTTTTGGCTGCGCAGGCCACCGCGGTTCCGGCCGGAGCGCAGGCAGCGCCAGGCGCGCCGGCGAGCGCTTCATCCTATGGACCAACCGTCCCGCCGAAGCCGCAGCCGGCAAAACCGACACCGGCACCCGCTTGCCAGACGCCCATCCCGACCGAGCCGGGCGAAGTGGTGGTCTGCGCCGTGCGGCCCAACGGTTATCGGATCGATCCCGATGTGCTGCAGGCGATGCGGCACAAGAAAAATGACACTCGCCCCAAGCGGCCGGACCGCATGGTCGACACCAGCTGCAAGGTGGTCGGCCCGATGGGCTGCCCGATGGCCCCGATCGTGGATTTCCTCCAGATCGCAATGGCGGCCGGAAAGATGGCGGACAGGGCCGCGAGGGGTGAGAGCGTTGGCAACATGTTCATCACCAACCCGCAGATGAGCGAATATGAACTCTACGTCGCGGCCAAACGCGAACGCGAGGCGAAGGAGGCCGATGCGGCGCTGCAGGCGCAGATCAGGGCGGACGCCGTCGAGGCGCGATAGCTTCCGAAGTAACCGGACGGAAACTCCTTCTTTGTAGAATGATCGAGTGAGCAAGATCTGGAACCCTGGCCGCAAGACGGTGGAGTTGCGCCCTGCGCAGGCGCCATCACGCATCCGGCGCGAGCCGGTGCGCGACGTGCAGCGGCCGGAGAAGCTCCGCGTCCGGTCCGACACCCGCGACATGTGGTTCGGGATGTCGGGCGTGGTGCTGACTGCGATTGCGATGGCAGTGCTGGTCCTTGGAATTGGCATAATCACCGTGGTCAGTGCCGCCGACGCGCGTAACGGCGATGCATTCAAGCAATGCTATAATGCCGAGGGGACAAACTGTGTGCTCGACGGGCGAACCATCTTCGTGGAGCGTGAGAAAGTTACCATCGCCGGCATCGACACGCCGCGGATCAACGACGCGGCCTGCTCCGCGGAACGCGACCGCGGAATCGCGGCCGCGCTGGCGCTCAGCAATATCCTGCGCAGCGGCGAGGTGACGATCAGCCCGCAGAAGATCGACGAATATGGTCGCGCGGTGCAGAAGGTCGAGGTCGCGGGCAACGACGTCGCCGGCCGGATGATCGCCGCGCACGTTGCGCGCCCGTCCGAAGGTCTGGCCCCGAACTGGTGTCAGGGCGCCAGCGCGGACTAAGCCCTTACTTGGCGGCCGCCTTGGCCGGGCGGGTCCAGTAATAATCAGCTTCGAGCGAGCGTGAGGACGCCTTGAAGTAGCGCTTCATGGCAGGCAGCGCGTCCGTGCTTGCGCCCGCGGCCCTCGCAACCGCTTCCATACGCTCTTCAAGTGCCGAACGCTCCGCCGAGGTGAGCCTCTCGTTGCCGTCGAGGGTCAGTGCAAACTTGTCCTTGTCGGTCAGCTTTTCATACACCTCCTCAAGCTTCACCGGGGAAAAGCCGAAGGTCTTCAGTTCGTCCTCGGAGAAGTCGAGGGCAGCGTCGGTGGCGGCGATGAGTTCAGCCGTGAGAAGGCGGACGCCATCCCATTTCCAGGTCGCCTTGCACCCGGATGCGTAAGGCGCGGACAAGCGAACGAGTTCCTGCACCGCGGCCTCCGAACCGTCCAGTACCAAGCTGGCCGCCTGCCGGGCCTCGTCTGCCGTATATTCGTCCCCCACGCAGAACATTTCCTTGTCGTTCCGCAGTGGATCTGGAGTTGACGTGGACTGAACGCCGGCGAGCGCAACGAGCGCGGTAAAGATGATCATGCGGCGATCCTATCTAAGTATCGGAAACACGCAATCGTCATCCAAGGAACCGTATCGGTTGCTTCCATATAGCGCCTTGTACCACGGATTGATCCGGCCTTACGTTCACTATTGTCCCTCGCTTTCGCGCATGAAGTGCGAACTTAAGGAGTCGGACCGGTGTCCAACCATGATCGAAGCGAGCGTATGCAGGACAGCGAAATCGGCGTGCGCGTCAAGCTTGAGAAGCGGCGCCAACACGCGCCGCGGCCGGTCCTTGAGCTACTTCGTCTTCGGTTTCGGGATCAGCTCGAGCCAGCTGCGCCGGGCTTGAAAGTGGCGGGTGAGCGCAGTCAGATATTCGCCGACCTGGCGATAGTCGCCGTTGGAGATCCCGAGCTTGGTCGCGGCCTCGTGGAACCTTTTGTAGCTCTCCATTACAGTCTCGGTTGCGCGAACAACGAGCGAGGGAGCGCGTAGGGTGACGCTACAAGCGCTCACCCTACCACCTGTAGGCAAGCCCGCTACTCCGCGGCGACCCCGGCCGCAGCGAACATATCCGTCGTTCCGCTCGCACTCGCGCCGGCGCCGTCGTTGGCCGGCTCGCTGGCGCCCTTCGCTTTCTGGCGGCGGTCGAAATTGTCCCAAACCTCGTTCCAGGTGCCGCGGGTCGCCGCCTTTGAATATTCGGTCGCGCGGGTTTCGAAGAAGTTCGCGTGCTCGACACCGTTCAGCAGCGGGGCGAGCCAGGGAAGCGGGTGTTCGTCGACCATGTAGACCGGCGCGAAGCCAAGCTGCCCAAGGCGCCAGTCGGCGATGTAGCGAATGTACTTCTTGATCGACTTCGGCGTCATGCCTTCGACCGGACCCATTTCGAAGGCGAGGTCGATGAAGGCGTCTTCCAGCCGAACCGTCTTCTGGCAAACGTCGATGATCTCCTCCTTCACCGCCTTGGTCAGGCAGTCCCGTTCCTTCACGAAGGCGTGGAAAAGCTTGATGATGCCTTCGCAGTGGAGGCTTTCGTCGCGCACCGACCAGCTGACGATCTGGCCCATGCCCTTCATCTTGTTGAAGCGCGGGAAGTTCATCAGCATCGCGAAGCTGGCGAACAATTGCAGCCCCTCGGTGAAGCCGCCGAACATGGCGAGAGTCTTGGCAATGTCCTCGTCAGTGTCGACACCGAAGGTCGACAGGTAGTCGTGCTTGTCCTTCATCTCCTTGTACTGAAGGAACATGCCATATTCGCTCTCGGGCATGCCGATCGTGTCGAGCAGGTGCGAGTAAGCGGCGATGTGCACGGTTTCCATGTTGGAGAAAGCGGCGAGCATCATCTTGATCTCGGTCGGCTTGAACACGCGGCCATATTTGTCGTGGTAGCAATCCTGCACCTCGACGTCGGCCTGGGTGAAGAAGCGGAAGATCTGCGTCAGCAGGTTGCGCTCATGGTCGCTGAGCTTCTGCGCCCAGTCGCGGCAATCCTCGCCGAGCGGCACTTCCTCGGGCATCCAGTGGATCTGCTGCTGACGCTTCCACATGTCGAACGCCCAGGGGTATTCGAAGGGTTTATACTGCTTGCGGGCTTCGAGGAGGGGCATAACGATTACTCCGACTAAATCCGTGACGCGTTGAGCGACATTATGAATACGCCGAGGATG
>JBJMUK010000186.1:0-14034 GCA_045811225.1 Sphingomicrobium sp.
CGCCGCCCATCGTGATCCCGTCCATGATGGCGATTGTCGGCTTCGGATAGGTGAAGAGCAGGTGGTTGAGGCGATATTCGGCGCCGAAGAACTCGCGTGCCCGGCTACCGTCAGACGCGCCGCTCTTCGCCAGCATCACCACATCGCCGCCCGCGCAGAATCCGCGCCCTTCCGCGTGGTCGATCAGGACTGCCTTTATGTTCGAATCCGCACGCCAGCGCAGCAGCGCCTCGGACATGGTCTCGCACATCTCCCGGGTTAGTGCGTGGATTGCCTTGGGCCGGTTCAGGCGGATGCGCCCAAGGCCGCCTTCCCTGACAATGATCACATCATCGGTCACTGGCGCATCAGATCCCGGCTGACGATCATGCGCATGATCTGGTTGGTGCCTTCAAGAATGGAATGAACGCGAAGGTCGCGCCAGAAGCGCTCCACCGGATAATCCTGCAGGTAACCGTAGCCGCCGTGAAGCTGCAGCGCGCGGTCGACAACCGAAGATCCGGTGTCGGTCGCGAGGCGCTTGGCCATCGCCGCGAAACGGGTCTTGTCCGGCGCATTGGCGGTCACCTTGGCCGCGGCCACGTAGAGCAGGTAGCGGGCGGCCTGCAGTTCCGTTTCCATGTCGGCAAGCGTGAATTGCGTGGACTGGAAGTCGGCAATGGCGGACCCGAACTGCTTGCGGTCCTTGGTGTAAGTGATGGCCTCGTCCAGGCAGCGCTGTGCGCCACCCAGCGAGCAGGCGCCGATGTTGAGCCTGCCGCCGTCCAGGCCCATCATCGCAATTCGAAAGCCTTCGCCTTCACCACCGATGCGGTTGGCGACCGGAACTCGAACCTCATCGAAGTTGACCTGGGCGGTGGGCTGCGAGTGCCAGCCGAGCTTCTTTTCCTGAGCGCCAAAGCTGACGCCGGGCATGTCCTTTTCGATCAGCAGGCAGGAAATTCCCTTGGGTCCTTCCTCGCCCGTCCGGACCATGGTGACATAGATCTCATTCTCTCCGCCCCCGGAGATGAAAGCCTTGGATCCAGAAACAACGTAATGATCCCCGTCCAGCACGGCCTTGGTTTTCAGTGCTGCGGCGTCGGACCCCGATGAAGGCTCCGTCAGGCAGTAACTGCCCATCCGTTCCATCGTGATCATCGACGGCAGGTGCGCCTGCTTCAGCTCCGCGGATCCGAAGCGATCGATCATCCAGGCGGTCATATTATGGATGGAGATGAATGCGCTGGTGGAAGGACAGCCGTAAGCCATCGCTTCCATGATAAGGGCCGCTTCAAGCCGTCCAAGGCCGATGCCGCCACTCTCCTCGCTGACGTAGATCGCGCCGAAGCCAAGCTCGGCGGCTTCGCGGATCGTATCCTTGGGGAAGATGTGCTTCTCGTCCCACTCGGACGCGAAGGGGGTGATTGCGTCGGCCGTGAACCGGCGCGCCATCTCCTGGATCTGGAGCTGGTCCTCGGTAAGCTCGAACTGGTGCATGCGCCGCCTCTAGCTTGGCGACGCCGCCGGTTCCACCCCCGCCTTATTGTTCGTTGGCGGGAGGAGTGAGGTTGCCGTCACCCTCCGGCGTGACGTCGCCACTGACGAGATCGTTCGTTGACGTCTCGCTGCTTTCGTCGGGCGGAAGGGTGTCCACCTCGACGACCGAGCTGTTCGCCTCGATGGCGTTCGCCCGATTGTCCTGCTGGTCTCCATTGCTGCCGCAGCCAGCCAGTAAGGCGAGGCCTGTCATCGTCACCAGTGAGCTAACTGCATTTCGCATAGGTGTAACTCGCCATTGGGTTGCTGGTTGTTCGCACCAGCCTCTTATCCTGAAGCTGCATCGTCTCAAAGCGCGTCCAGCGCTGACCCTCGCCCGTGAAGGTGAAGTCGGCGCTAAAGCTGTCGTCGGAATGATTGGTGTTGCCCGTCGGCAGTGCGCGGGACTCATAGAATTGCAGCCGGTCCGCGGTGACGATCAGCAGCCCCTTGGCGTCACCCCGGGTGGAAGTGCAGTCCGCCGGCGTCAGCCCCCACCGGCCGTGAAGGAAGGCAGGAATCGTGATCGCGGCTGCCGGCGGTGCCGGTGGCTGCTCTCCGGACAGGGGAGCGCTGCCATCAGGCGGCGGCGGAAGGGGCTCGGCGACTCCGGCAACCGCGTTGGCCGGGATGACGGCCGTATTCTTGGCTTCCTTCGCGACCGGCCCGCTGCTCCCGCAACCGGTAAGGATAAGCATGGCGACAAGGATCAAGCTTCGCTGCATTCGCCCCGAACGCCCGGGGATAGGGAATGGAACCAACTATTGCTGTTTCCGCCCCCGGGCGTGTCCTTGTCGCGGGGACTTATCCCATCGTCGGGATGACGAAGGCGTTTTCGCCCGTGACGCTTCCATCGGGCCAGCGCTGCGTGATCGTCTTGGTCTTGGTCCAGAAGCGGACGCCTTCCATCCCGTGCTGGTTGATGTCGCCGAACCCGGACCGCTTCCATCCACCGAACGTGTGGTACGCCACTGGCACGGGGATGGGGACGTTCACGCCCACCATGCCGACGTTCACGCGCGCGGCAAACTCTCGGGCCGCGTGGCCGTTGCGCGTGAAGATGGCGACGCCATTGCCGTACTGATGCTCGCTGGGAAGGCGCACGGCTTCGTCGAAGTCGGCCGCCCGGACGATCTGCAGGACGGGGCCGAATATCTCTTCTTGGTAGGAGCGGAAGTGCGGCTTCACATGATCGAACAGGGTCGGCCCGATGAACCAGCCATTCTCATGGCCCTGAAGAGTGAAGCCGCGGCCGTCCACGACCAGTTCCCCACCTTCATCGGCACACATCTGGATGTAATCCTCGACCCGCTGCTTGTGGGCCGCGTTCACGACCGGCCCGTAATGTGCGTCGGGATCAGTCGAGACTCCAACCCGAAGTGCTTGGATTGCAGGGATGAGCTTTTCACGAAGGGCGTTGGCCGTCTTATCGCCGACCGGCACGACGACCGGAAGCGCCATGCAGCGCTCCCCGGCCGAGCCGAATGCGGCGCCGGCAAGATCGTTGACCACCTGGTCGAGATCGGCGTCCGGCATGACGATGCCGTGGTTCTTGGCGCCGCCGAAGGCCTGGACGCGCTTCCCGTTGGCAGTCCCGCGGCTGTAGATATATTGCGCGATGTCGGAAGATCCGACGAAACTGATCGCGCGCACGTCGTCATGGTCCAGAATGGCGTCGACCATTTCCTTGTCGCCGTGGACGACCTGCAGGATGCCGTCGGGTAGGCCAGCTTCCTTCATCAGCTCAGCAAGGCGGACCGGAACGGTCGGATCGCGCTCGGAGGGCTTCAGGATGAAGGCGTTCCCGCACGCGATGGCGGTGCCGAACATCCACATCGGGATCATCGCGGGGAAGTTGAAGGGGGTGATCCCTGCAACGACGCCGAGCGGCTGGCGCATGGAATAAACGTCGATTCCGGGGCCGGCGCCTTGTGTGTACTCGCCTTTGAGCGCGTGGGGGATGCCGCAGGAGAACTCGATGACTTCCAGACCTCGCTGAATGTCGCCGCGGGCATCGGCAATGACCTTGCCATGCTCTGACGAGAGGATCTCCGCCAGTTCGTCGATCCGCGCTTCAACGAGCGCCTTGAAGTTGAACATGACGCGGGCGCGCCGTTGCGGATTGGTCGCCGCCCAGAGCGGCTGGGCAGCGTTGGCGGCCGCAATTGCACGGTTAAGGTCGGCAGCACTGCCGAGCCGCACGCGAGCCTGAACCGCACCCTGGTTGGGGTCGAAAACGTCACTGGTACGGTCGCCGGACGAAACAGCTTCGCCGCCGATGAAATGGTCGATGTCACGCAACATGGCGCGTCCTGCTCCAAGCTTTTTGAGGGTTATGGGAGCCCTCTAGACCTCGGAAGCAGGCCGCGCCAGTTCAGTGATTACTGATCCTTTTCCATCTTCGCCCGATAGGCGTCGAGGCTGATCGGACGACCCAGGAAGCTCTGGACAAGCTCGGCGGAAGGCCGCGTACCGCCCGGAGCAAGCACCAACTCCCGGTAGCGGCGGGCGGTGGCCGAATCCTGCAGCCCATTCTTTTCGAACTGCGTGAACAGGTCGTCCGCGATCACCTTCGACCAGTTGTAAGTGTAGTACGCAGCGCCGTAGCCCGAGCTGCCGAGGTGGCCAAAGCTGTCCTGCATCTGGCTTTCTTCCGCCATCGGGATGAGCGCATACTTTGCATCCGCAGCGCGCGCAGCAGCGCCAAGATCCTCAGGAATCGTGCCCAAGTTGTACTGGAGCGCGATGTTGGACAGTCCGATCTGCCGCATGTCGCCCATGCCTTCATCGAAGAAGCGGGCGCGGTTCATCTGCGCAACCAGGTCGCGCGGGATTACATTGCCTTTGGCGTCGACGGCGAACGTCTTCAGCGTGTCATAATCGTATACCCAGTTCTCGAGCATCTGGGACGGGGCTTCGACAAAATCCCACTCGTTGGCGACGCCCGCCTGGCCGGCCCAGCGCTGGTTTTGGTTGCCGAAGATGTGATGGATCAGGTGCCCGAATTCATGGAGGAAGGTCTCCACGTCGCTATGCTCCATCAGGCCGGTGCTGTGGTCGCCCGCAGGCATGTTCATGACGAGAGCGCCGACCGGCACCCCTCCGATGCCGCTGCGAAGCGCGATCTGGTTGGCATGGTTGTACTTGCCGTCGCGTGGATGGGAATCGAAGTAGAAGCGGCCGATCAGCTTGCCGTTCTCGTACATCTCATAAGGTTCGACCGACGCGTCCCAAACGGGCGTTTTCCAAGGACGGATGTCAACGCCGAACAGGCCTTCCGTTAGCTTGAGGATGCCGTCACGGACGTTGTTGTAAGCGAAATACTGGCGCGCCTGCTGGGTGTCGTAACCGTAGGACTGCTTCTGAACCGTGTTGCTCAGGAAGCCATTGTCCCACGGGCTGATCTTGGTCGCACCGGGCTGCATCCGCTGGAGCAGCGCCAGCTTCTTGGCCAGGTCGCGCTGGGCTGCGGGACGCGCGGCGGCGGCCTGCTCGTCCATGAAGCTCTGCACCTTGTCCGGCGTGTTGAGCATCCGGTCCTCGAGCGTGAGGGCAGCGTAGTTTCGGCGGCCGACGAGGGACGTCAGCTCGTTGCGCTTCACCAGTAACTGGCGGAACACCTTGTCGTTTTCCGGATAAGCGCGCTGGTTGAACTGGATGTACATCCGATGGCGAAGCTCGCTGCTCTTCGCGTAGGTCATCACCGGGATGTAGTCGGGGTAGTCGGTCGACAGGGTGATCTTCCCGTCCGCACCCGGTTTGTGCGCATTGATGAAATCCTGCGGCAATCCCTCGAGCTCAGCCGGGTCGGCCGTAACCGTCCGGCGGCCCTTCGCGATGTTCGCCGCGAAATCCGCTTCGAGGGCGGCGATCTCGTCGGAAACCTTCTGGACCTTGGCCCTGCCGGCGGCATCCAGGGCGACGCCCGAGCGCTCGAACCCGAGCAGGGTCCGGCGGAGGTAATATTGTGTCGCTGCGTTGGCCTTGCTGGCGTCGATTGCTTTCAGTCGCTCGTACAGCGGGCGCGACAGGCTGAGCTTGGTGCTCTCCGCGCTCAGGCGCACTTCGCATTTCTGTCCGGCATCGCGGCTGGCGCTGTTTGCGGCCGCTTCCCGGAACAAGGTTGCTTCACCGGACGCGGCGCTGAGCAGGTCGCTGATATTATCGTAAGAGCGCAGGGTCTTGTTGACCGTGGCCGCGCCCTTTTCTGACTCCAGCTTCGTTCGTTCGGCAGTGATGCGGTTGATGAACAGATCGCAGCGCTGCTTGATGGCGGCCGCCGAGGGAGCACCGGTCAGGATCGGTGGAATACTCACTGCTGCTGCTCCTGCCGGATTCGAGAGCAAAGTCGACCCAAGCAGGGCCGCGCCAATCATCATACGCATTCTAGAATCCCCGAAAAAATTATGGGCTGGACGCTAATCGGTCCGCCGCGAAGGCACAATCGGCGCTCACGCATGTTCCTTCGACGAAAGGCACCCTAAGGACAACGAATGCCTCGCACACGCACCGTCGGATTACCGTCCCGCAAGCAGATCCTCGATTTCATTGCTACGTCCGACCAGCCAGCCGGGAAGCGCGAGATCGCCCGCGCGTTCGGTCTTTCCGGCCAGGAGAAGATCCTCCTCAAGGCGCTTCTCAAGGACATGGCCGATGAAGGGCTGATCGACAGCTCGCCGGGGCGTGCATTCCACAAGTCCGGCGGAATTCCGAAAGTCACCGTCCTGCGGGTGGCAGACGTGGACGACGGCGGCAATATCTGGGCTGTGCCGGAACAATGGCAGGCGGATGGACCGGCTCCAAAAATCCGGGTGATCGAGCGCGGACGTCGCTCGGCGCTTGGCGTGGGGGACCGGCTGCTCGCAAGGACGGAGGAACGGGGGCAGGGGTTCATCGCGCACCCCATGAAGAAGCTCCAGAAGAGCGCCGAACTAGTGCTCGGCGTGGTGCGGAAGGACGGCGAGAGATTCTGGCTTTCGCCTGTCGATAAGCGCGAGCGCAGGGAACTGCCGATCAGCGATCTCAAGGATTCCGAACCCGGCGACCTCGTGTTGTGCGAACTTTCGGGCCGTCCTCCCCGCCTCAGCGTTCGTGTCGATGCAGTGCTCGGGGATCCCTTTGCCCCGCGCAGCTTCAGCCTGATCGCAATCCACAAGCACGGTCTCCGTCACGAATTCCGGCAGGAGGCGATCGATGAAGCGGAGCGCATGTCGAATCAGCCGCTTGGCGATCGGGAGGACCTGACGCATCTTCCCATCGTCGCAATCGATCCCGCGGACGCGCGCGACCATGATGACGCCATCTGGGCCGCAGTGGACGATGATCCGGACAATGCGGGTGGCTGGAAGGCGATCGTCGCCATTGCGGACGTCAGCTTCTACGTCCGGCCGGGCTCGGAGCTGGACCGCGAGGCGAGGGCACGGGGAAACAGCGTCTACTTCCCCGATCGGGTTGTCCCGATGCTTCCCGAGGAATTGTCAGCCGACATCTGCTCGCTGAAGGAAGGCAAGGTCCGGGCAGCAATGGCCTGCCACTTGAGGATTGCCCCTGATGGCACTCTCAGAAAGTGGCGATTCACCCGTGCGAAGATTTGCGTGGCAGCAAATATTGCATACGAGAATGCACAGGCCGCAATCGACGCAGCGGCTGAGGATCGGGTGGAGGTGTCGTCACCGGCTTGCTCCATGCCGAACATCGACGGCCCGGTTCCCAAGGAATTGGTCGATAGCGCACTTCAGCCCCTGTGGGCCTGCTGGCGGGCGCTTCTTGCCGCTCGAAACAAGCGCGAGCCGCTCGAGCTGGACATCCCGGAACGCCGCGTGATGCTCGATGAGAAAGGGCGGATCACCTCGATTGCGCCGCGCGACCGGCTCGATGCCCACCGCCTGGTCGAGGATTACATGATTGCGGCCAACGTCGCAGCCGCGCGGGCTCTCGAAGCGAAGAAGGCGCCGGTTATGTACCGAGTGCATGAGGCGCCGGGGAGAGAAAAACTCGTCACGCTAAAGGACTATCTGGCGACACTCGGGATCGAGTTTGCGCTCGGACAGGTGATCAAGCCCGCGACCTTCAACCGGATCATTGATCGGCTCGATGAGAATGAAGCGCGGACCGAGATCATGGAGCAATTGCTGCGCACCCAGATGCAGGCGCGCTACGGTCCGGAGCGGTTGGGGCACTTTGGGCTGAGCCTTGCAACCTATGCCCACTTCACTTCCCCCATCCGGCGCTACGCCGACCTGCTGGTGCACCGGTCGCTAGTGAGCGCCTATCGCCTTGGCGAGGGCGGTCTCCCGCCAGGGGAAGATGAAAAGTTCGACCAGATTGGGGAGCAGATCTCGATGCTGGAACGCCGGGCGATGGAGGCGGAGCGAGACACCATCGATCGCTATGTTGCCGCCTATCTATCTGACCGCGTCGGCCAGCTGGTCGATTGCCGCATCACTGGGGTGCAGCCATTCGGTTTCTTTGCCACCGTCGAAGGACTGGGGGGAGACGGGCTCGTGCTCGCGCAGACCCTTGGCCAAGAATATTTCCGCTATGATGAAGCTGCCAAGCAATTGGTGGGCGAGCAGAGCGGCGAGACCTATCGCGTCGGACAAAAATTGACGCTCCGTCTCGCCGAAGCGAACCCGGTTTCCGGTTCCCTGCGTTTCGAGCTTCCGGAGGGATCATATGGCGGACCTCCGAAGCGTGCAGACCGGGTTAGACCGGGACAAAGGCGCGGCCGCCCAGCCAACATCCGCCACCAGAACCGCAGGCGCTGAACCGGAGAAACACAATGGCCAACTACAAGATCGCAATCGTCGTCGGCAGCCTGCGGAAGGGCAGCATCAACCGGAAGATTGCACGGTCCATGTGCGCAATCCGCGGCGACAATCTGGAATGCTCGATGATCGAGATCGGAGACCTGCCGCTATACAATCAGGATTACGACGGGACGCCCGATGAGCCGGCATCCTATCAGCGCTTCCGCAGTGAGATCGCGGCCGCGGACGGTATCCTGTTTTGCACGCCGGAATATAATCGCGGCGTACCCGGTGTCCTGAAGAATGCGATCGATGTGGGTTCGCGCCCTTATGGCTCCAGTGTGTGGACCCGGAAGCCCGCCGCAATCATCAGCGCCTCACCGGGGTCGATCGGGGGCTTCGGCGCCAATCACCAGCTTCGCCAGGCGTGCGTGTTCCTCAACATGCCGGTGATGCAGCACCCGGAAGCCTATCTCGGGCACGTCAATGACGACAGCTTCGGGGGCGACGGCCATCTGAAGGAAGGCCCGCTCAAGCAATTGGTCGAAGGCCTTGCGCACGCATTCCACGACTGGGTCGACATGATCCACCGGTCGCGATCGGCACTCGCGAAGTAAGTCAGAGCTTGGGGAGGGTCACTCCGCGCTGGCCCATATACTTGCCGGCGCGGTCCGCATAGCTCGTCTCGCACGGCTCATTGCCCTGCAGGAACAGGAACTGGCAGGCGCCTTCATTGGCGTAGATCTTCGCCGGAAGAGGCGTGGTGTTCGAGAATTCCAGGGTCACATGGCCTTCCCACTCGGGCTCGAGCGGCGTGACGTTCACGATGATCCCGCAACGGGCGTAGGTGCTCTTTCCAAGGCAAATCACCAGGACGTCCCTCGGCACGCGGAAATATTCGACCGTGCGAGCAAGAGCGAAGCTGTTGGGCGGGATAATGCAGACGTCGGTCTTGCGATCGACGAAGCTGTTGGACGCGAAATCCTTAGGATCGACTGTGGCGCTATCCACGTTCGTGAAGATCTTGAACTCGTCCGCAACTCGGGCGTCATAACCGTAGGACGAAAGGCCGTAGCTGATGCAGCCCTCGCGGCGCTGCGCCTCGACGAATGGCTCGATCATGCCGTGCTGCTGCGCCTGTTCGCGAATCCAGCGATCCGATAGAATGCTCATGGGGAGGGGCCTAACGGCTGGTGCCCGCAGCTTCAATTCGCCGCGTCGTGTGAGCTTCGAGACAGGCGGCTTTTCTGTGGACAATGTGTCGCCCTGTAAACGGCAGTTCCGCTGATCAAAAGCGGAAGTTAGCCCCAGAACTTTCCACAGGCCCGGCACGCGTCGTGCTGGAGCATGGGGCCGGCTTGGCGTAGAAGATGCCCATGGCCGAAATTCTCCGTCACCCAGGCGCCGCGGAAGCGCCGGAAGCACCGACTCTTCCGCAGAACGTTGATGCGGAGGCCGCGCTTCTGGGCGCGCTCATGATCGACAACCGGCTGGTGGAGGATGTCCAGACGCGGCTGAAGCCGGATCATTTCTTTGAGCCTCTGCACGGTCGGATTTACGAGGCGGTTCTGCGCCTTACCGACCGCAACATGATCGCTAACCCAGTCACCCTGCGCCCGCTGTTTGAGGCGGACGAAGGCATGAAGGAAGTGGGCGGCGCAGCTTATCTCGCCCAGCTGACAGGATCGGGTGCAGCCATAATCGGCGCCCGCGATTTCGCGCAGCAGATCTATGATCTGGCCTTGTTGCGCGCGCTGATCACCGTTGGCCGAGATCTCGTCGAAAGCGCGCTCGACACCAGCGAGGAAGTCGCCCCGCTGACGCAGATCGAACGGGCCGAGACCGAGTTATACAAGGTTGCGGAAGAGGGCGGTGCGGAAGGCAAGGCGAAGTCCTTCGGCGACGCAACCAAGCTGGCTGTGCAGATGGCCGAGAAGGCGCTTAACAGCGGCGGTCATTTGTCGGGCATCACCACCGGTCTCGACGGGATCAACTCAAAGGTCGGTGGCCTTCACAAGTCCGACCTTATCATACTCGCTGGCCGCCCAGGCATGGGTAAGACATCGCTTGCGACGAACATCGCTTTCGCGGCCGCACAGCGGTTCTCCCGCGACCTTGAAGACGGAGTTGAGGCGCCAAAATCAGCGGGGGCCCCGGTGGCCTTCTTCAGCCTCGAAATGTCGGCGGACCAGCTGGCCACGCGTATCCTTGCAGAAGAGTCGGGCATCAGCTCCGAGAACCTCCGCATGGGCAAGATCAGTCAGCAGGAGTTTCGCCAGCTGGCTCGTGCGGCTGCGGAGTTGGAAAGTCTTCCGCTCTACATCGACGATACGCCTGGGCTCACGATAGCTGCGCTTCGTGCCCGCGCGCGCAGGCTAAAACGCCAGAAGGGCATCGGCTGTGTTGTCGTCGACTATCTGCAGTTGCTGCAGGGTACCGGGCGAGGTGGCCATGACAACCGCGTGCAGGAAATCTCGGAGATTAGCCGTGGGCTCAAGCAGCTGGCCAAGGAACTTGAAGTTCCAGTACTTGCATTGTCCCAGCTGAGCCGTGCGGTCGAGCAGCGCGAGGACAAGAGACCGCAGCTCTCCGATCTCCGCGAATCTGGCTCCATCGAGCAGGACGCCGACATGGTCTGGTTCGTCTACCGCGGCGACTACTACCTCGCGGCGAAGAAGCCTGACGAGGATCATCCGGACTTCCATCCTTGGCAAGAAGAGATGGGCCGCATCCATGGTCGTGCCGACCTGATCGTCGCCAAGCAGCGCCACGGCGCCACTGGTACGGTTCGCATGAAGTTCGATGCGCGCATCACCAAGTTCAGCGATGCCGTTGATGATAATTATCTACCCGACATGAACGGGTAGGAGGGGGACGCCGCCCGCGCGCAAACGCGGGCGGCGGTTCCAGACTCATTTCTTCTCTTCGCTGTATCCGTCGGACATCATGCGCTGATGTTCTTTCCGGAAGTGCTGATCCAGAAAGCGGTTCAGCATGAACATGCGCAACATCAGCTGCGGGTCATGATCCGTAATTTTATCGGCCGTCAGGCCCCGCGCCCGGCTCTTCCACCAAACCCGGATCGCTACAATGTCCATGCCGGAAGGCAGCAGGGCGTAGACGTCCGCTAACAACCTCTTGGCTGTGTCGATACGCTGCAACGCTTCGTCTCGTGAGACACTTCCTTCCTCATGTCCCCGGAGCAAGAGGCAGCGGAAGCTCCGGCAGGTGGCCGGCCGGTCGGCGTAAACCGAGCAGCAGCGGCCTTCGAGCTTCGGGCAAGGCTGTTTGAAGACAAATGTCTTCTTCGATCGGTTCGAGGCGGAACCCGAGTTCCAGCAAGCGGTCCCGCTCCGCAGCTTCGGTGGGGCACGCGATCGAACAAGGCGCCATTGCAGCACAAGGCGCAAGCCGTGCAGATATGCGGATATTCGTGATCCGGGTTGGCGGCGTCGGCCACTAATCTTCCAGCATGTTCGGATCACGCAGGCCTTCGCCGATGGCCGCACGCGCAACATCCGCTTCACTGCTGGTCACTGGGTAGGCGCAATAATCCGCTGCGTAGAAGGCGCTCGGGCGGTGGTTGCCCGACAGGCCGACACCCCCGAAAGGAGCGTTGGACGGAGCGCCGTTCGTCGGCTTGTTCCAGTTGATCACGCCGGCGCGAACAGTGCCCCAGAACTTGTCGAACTGTTTGGGTGTTCCGCCGACCAGGCTCGCCGCCAGGCCGAACCTCGTATTGTTCGCTTCCGCGATTGCTGCGTCGAAATCCGCAACCCGAACGATCTGGAGCACCGGCCCGAAAAGCTCTTCGTCCGGCCGGTCCCGAACATCGGTCACGTCGATCAGCGCGGGGGTCAGGTAGGGCCGTTCCTCGAATGGGCGATCCAGCCGGTTGAGCGGCTTGCCCCCCTTCATCATCAGGTTGAGCCATTGTTCCTGCAGGTGATCCGCCGCCGCAAGGTCGATTACCGGACCCATGAAGGGCTGCGGGTCTGCGAAGGGATGGTCGACGATGACCCGGCCGATCAGCTGCTGGATCGCCTCGATCAGCGGACCTTCCTTGCCGTCTTCGACAATCAGTCGGCGCGCCGCCGTGCAGCGCTGGCCCGCAGACAGATAGGCGGACTGGACGGCGATCGTCGCTGCCGCGACCAGGTCCTTTGGGTGCCAGACCACGAGGGGGTTGTTACCACCCAGTTCCAGCGCAAGCATCTTGTGCGGCATGTCCGCGAACGCCCGGTGCAGCGACTGCCCTGCACGTGCCGATCCGGTGAACAGCAAGCCGTCGATGCCATCTTCGGCGGCCAGCGCACGGCCCTCCTCCGGGCCGCCGATCAGAAGCCGGACTGCTCCTTTGGGAATCCCCGCGTCATGGAAACAGTCAACGAGCAATGCGCCCGTGGCGGGTGTCTTTTCGGACGGCTTGAAGACCACCGTATTCCCGGCGAGCAGCGCTGGAACGATGTGACCGTTGGGAAGGTGGGCCGGGAAATTATAAGGCCCGAGAACCGCCATGACCCCGTGCGGCTTGTGACGAACGGCGACCTTGTTGCCGAGTGCTGCCTCCAACTTCCGCTGGGAAGTGCGCTCGGCATAAGCGGTGACGGAAATATCGACCTTGTTGATGACGGCCGCGACTTCGGTGCGCGCTTCCCAATACGGCTTGCCGGTTTCGCGTGCGATCAGCTCGGCGAGATCCGCTTCGCGCGACCGCACGACATTGGCGAAGCGGCGGAGCGCTTCGGCGCGGTAGGAGAAGCTGTGCGCCGCCCAAGCCGGGAAAGCTTCGCGCGCTGCCGCGACTTCGGCCGCAGCGTCGCCCGTTTCCGTCCGCCAGATCTCGGCGCCGGTTGCGGGTTCGGTGGAAATCAACAGGTTCGGCATGGCCATTCACCACCACGGGCATAACGCAACGTCAAGCGGGCTGCTGGTCCAGGCCGGCGTCTACGGGCTGCTCGTGCATTGCCTCCCCCATTCGGCGGATGGCGGCGACCTTCCGCTCCAAAGCGGACCAGTCGTCATGATCTGCAATGGCCGACCAGATGTCCTCGACTTCCTCGATGTGCATGGAGCAGGGCTGGGCGTCCGACCAGTAATCGTGCGCGGGTCGGCTGACGCGCTTTTCGACTTCGGCCGCCAGCGCTCGGAAGTGCTCGGAGGGATAAGTGTCAGCGCCGGGATCTCGCCCGCCGCGCCAGTCGAAGAAGATGCGGTCAATTTCGGCTTCGCGCGTCTGCAGGCAACGGATCAATGTTGCGGCTACCTTCCGGTCCTGATCTCGTCCGGCGGGAGCTACACCCAGGCGGCGGATCATCGCTTCGACCAAAGCATGTTCGAAGCGGTCTCCCCATTCTTCCACCAAGCGGACTAGCTCCGCTCTGTCGGAGATCAGGGTCAGCGCCCCGGCCAGCTGAGCGAGGTCCCATTGGATGGCTTCGGGCTGCCGACCGAAGGCGTAGAGCCCCTGATAGTCGAAGTAGGCCGCGGTGAATTCCGGATCGAAATCGGGCGTGAAGCGCCATGGCCCGTAATCAAAGCTTTCCCCCGTAATCGCGATATTGTCGCTGTTGAGCACGCCGTGGACAAAGCCTGCCGCGAGATAGGATGCGGCCAGCCTGGCCGTGGCTCCGCTGACTAGGTCCAGAAGCCGGGCCCCGTTCTCCGCATCATCCGCCGCAACCTGATCGCCGTAGAGATGCTCAAGGCAATAGCGCGTGAGCTTCGCGATGTTCTCTCCCTCGCCGAAGAAGGCCAGGCGCTGGAA
>JBJMUK010000187.1:0-18024 GCA_045811225.1 Sphingomicrobium sp.
ATCGACGTGCCCGGTGAGGATATGCCCGCCGATCTCGTCACCCATGCGCAGCGGCCGCTCCAGGTTGAGAGTGGCGCCCTCGCGCCACAGATCGTGCGCGGTGCGCGAGACCGTTTCGCCGGAGACATCGACCGCGAACCAGTCGTCGCCTTTGTCGACGACGGTCAGGCAGACGCCAGAGCAAGCAATGGAGGCGCCGAGGTCTACCGTACCCATGTCATAATCGGTGCCGATCACCAGACGCAGGTCGCCACGCTGCTCGACGCTGCGGACGGTGCCGACGTCGGTGACGATCCCGGTGAACATTGGGGGCGCTTAGGACGCGGAGACGCGCTCGTAAACTTCGAGCCGGTCGACACCGAGCCGTTGCTCGTCGACGAGCCGCCAGCGACCGTGCGCGTCGGCGATGGCATCGAGCCCGACATAGCCGAACGACGACTTGCCCTCGCCGACGATGATCGGTGCGCGGTAGATCAGGATCCGATCGACCAGATCTTCGCTGAGGAATGCGGTCGCGGTTGCCGACCCGCCCTCCACGAGCAGGTCGTTGACGTCATGAAGTCCGTAGATATCCCGCGGATTTCTGAGGATTTCCCACGCGTCCACCGCATCGCCCCGAGTCAGCAGAGCGCGCCGCGGCGACCGCTCTTCAAGCCCCGGGAGGCGGACGTCCAGCCGCGGCTTGTCGGCGAGATAGGTGCCGCGCCCGACCAGGATCATGTCGCTGTGCGCGCGTTCCAGATGCACATGCCGGCGCGCGTCCTCGCCGGTGATCCACTGGCTCTCGCCGGAGGGCAGCGCGATCTTGCCGTCGATCGACAGCGCAAGCTTGAGCGTGATTCGCGGACGACCGAGCCTTAGCCGCGTCAGCCAGCCGGCGAGCGACTTTTTCGCCGCTTCGCGGCCGATGCCGAGCGTCACTGCAATGCCCGCCGATCGAAGGCGTTTGATCCCTTTGCCCGACGTGCGTGGGTCCGGGTCTTTTAACGCGATCACGACGCGAGCCGGCTTCGCCTGCAGCAGCAGGTCCGTACACGCGGGTCCACGCGGGCTTTGATGCACGCAGGGTTCGAGCGTGACGTAAACGGTCGATTCGCGCGCCTTCTTGCTAGCCTGTTCCAAAGCAACCGCTTCGGCATGCGGGCGGCCACCCGGCGCCGTGGCGCCTCTGCCAATCATCTTGCCCCCGCTCGAGACGATCATGCAGCCGACATTTGGATTGGGCGCACTCTGCCCGCGCACACTTTCCCCAAGCGCCACCGCTTCCATCATGAAGCGGCGATCGCCGGTCACATTCCGAACCGATTCTCGAGCTTCTGGAATTGACGCTGTTGTTCTTTCTGCGCAGCCTCCTTCGCCGCCTGATCCTTCTTCTGGTCGGCGACGATCTCCGCGTCAGTGCGGTTCGACGGATAGAGTTCGACTTCCACGATCTGCGGCGGCGGTGCGGTTCCCATCTTCGCGTCGACCACGAATTCGATAACGATGATGATGGTGATCAGCAGCGCCAGCGCGGCGCCGATCCAATGCTCGCGCTCGCGGTGGCTGATGAAGGCGCGAAGGTCTTCAAACAGCGCGCGCGGGCTCGACGGCCGGGGAAACCAGGACATGGGCAAAAATGTAGGAGCTGGCGAGGGGGAGCGCCAGCCCCGGGGAGATCAGCCTTCGAGCGTGAAGTGCAAAGTAATCACTGTGGACGAGCCGACGATACGCCCGTCTTCGCAGCAGGAAAATTTGGTGCCCCGAGGAAACTGCAGCTCAGCGTTTGGCCGCGGCTTCGAGCCGGCGGATCGCGCGTTCCTTGCCCATTCGGAGGATCAGCCCCGCCATTTCAGGGCCGCTCTCGCGACCGGTGAGCGCCACGCGGAGCGGGTGAAACAGGTCGCGGCCTTTTTTGCCGGTGGTCTGCTTCAGCTCTCCTGTGAGCGCGCGCCAGGGCTCGTCGGACCAGTCGAGCCGTTCCGCAACTGAGGCCGCATCTTTGACCAGCAGGCGTTCGTCATGATTGAGTTCGGGCGGCTCGATCTCTCCGTGCAGAATCTCGAACCAGGCGGCGAAGTCGGAAAGGCGTTCGACGTTTGGCCGCAGCAACAGCCAGTCCTCCTCCGTCGCTCCAATTGGCAGACGACCGGCGACCGCGGCGTAATCGAGCGTGTGAAGCAGCCGCGCGTTGATCAGCTCGACATCGTGCGGGTCGAAATGGGCGGGCGCCCGGCCGAAGTGGGCGAAATCGAAACCGGCGGCGAGATCATCCAGGCTGGCGATCGGCTCGACCGGTTGCGAGGTGCCGATCCGCGCCAGCACCGACAACATCGCCATGGGTTCGACGCCTTCGGCGCGCACGTGTTGCACGCCATATGAGCCAAGGCGCTTGGACAATTTCCCTTCGGCGGCGACGAGCAAAGCCTCGTGCGCAAGCTCGGGCGGCTTTGCGCCAAGCGCCTCGAACATCTGGATCTGTGTGGCGCTGTTCGACACATGATCCTCACCGCGCACGATATGCGTGATCCGGAGATCGACGTCGTCGATCACGCTCGGCAACAGGTAAAGCCAGCTGCCGTCCTCGCGGCGAACGACCGGATCGCTCAGCAGCTTCGGGTCGAATCTCTGTTCGCCGCGGATCAAATCGTTCCAGACGATGGCCCGGTCGTGATCGAGCCTGAACCGCCAATGTGGAACCCGGCCCTTCGGCACCGGCGCATCGGCGGGCTTGCGCTCGTAAACCGGCGGCAGTCCGCGACCGAGCAGCACCTTGCGCCGGAGCTCCAGCTCTTCCGGCGTTTCGTAGCAGGCATAGACTCGTCCCGCGGATTTCAGTCGCTCGAACTCCAGCTCGTACAGGTCGAACCGCTCTGACTGTCGGACGATCGAGTCCGGCCTGAGCCCCATCCAGTCGAGGTCATCGCGTATGGCCTGGTCGAACTCGGCGGTGGAGCGCTCGCGATCGGTGTCGTCGATGCGCAGGATGAACGTGCCGTGGTGCTTCCGCGCGAACAGGAAGTTGTGCAGCGCCGTGCGGATATTGCCGACGTGCAAGCGGCCTGTGGGCGAGGGCGCGAAGCGCGTGACGACGCTCATCGTGGGAGCTTCACCTTGGGCCCGGTGTGGAAGAAGTTGCTGATCGGATAGCGGCGGTCGCGGCCGAAGTTGCGGCTGCCGATCTTCACTCCGGGCGGGGCCTGTCGCCGCTTGTACTCGGCGTTGAGCAGCTTGCGCTCGATTTCTGCCACCAGCGCAATCTCGGCGCCCGTCGTCTGCGCCACTTCCTTCACCGACATCTCCTTCTCGACTAGGCCTTCCAGCATGCGGTCGAGCAATGAATAAGGCGGCAGGCTGTCCTCGTCCTTCTGGTCCGGCCGAAGCTCCGCGCTCGGCGGCTTGGTGATGATCCGGGCGGGCATCACTGGGCCCTCGGGACCGAGCGCTCCTTCCGGTTTCACCCGATTGCGCCAGCGGGCAAGCGCGAACACCGTGGTCTTGTAGGCATCCTTCAACACGGAATAGCCGCCTGCCATGTCCCCGTAGAGAGTCGCGTAGCCCACCGACATTTCGCTCTTGTTGCCGGTCGTCAGCAGCATGTGGCCGAAGCGGTTGCTCATCGCCATCAGGGTCACCATCCGCAGACGGGCCTGGATATTCTCCTCGGCAAGGCCGGGTTGGGTTCCGGTGAAAACTTCCGCCAGCATTTCATCCAGAGCCGACACCGCAGGCGCGATCGTAATGACGTCATGGCGGCAGCCCAGCATCCGAGCGTTCTCCCGCGCGTCTTCCAAGCTCTCGCTGCCGGTATATTTGGAGGGCATCATCACACCCCACACCTTGTCAGGGCCGAGCGCGTCCACCGCAATCGCGGCCGAAAGCGCGCTGTCGATCCCTCCTGATAGGCCTAGGATGACACCCGGAAAGCCGTTGCGAACCACATAGTCGCGCAGGCCGACCATCATCGCGCGGTAGACGTCAGCCGGAAACGGATCGAGATCGTGCTGCTGCCGCGTGGCGCAGCGCCAGCCGTCCGACTGACGTTGCCAGTAGGTGAGAAGCAGTTGCTCCTCCCAGTCCTCCATCTGGACCAAGACCTCGCCATCCGGGTGCATGATGAACGACGATCCGTCGAAGACGATCTCATCCTGTCCGCCAACGCGGTTGAGATACACGAGCGGCAGACTGGTGCCGATGACTCGCGAACGGACCAGCCGTTGACGCAAATCGTCCTTGTCGAGTTCGTAGGGACTGCCGTTGGGCACAAGCAGGATTTCCGCTCCCGCATCGGCCAGATGCGCGCACACAGGCTCCAGCCATATATCCTCGCAGATCGGGACGCCCAGCTTCACGCCCCTGAACTCCAGTGGCTCGGGCAGTGGGCCAGACGCGAACACTCGCTTCTCGTCAAAAGTGCCGTAATTCGGCAATTCACGCTTCAAGCTGCGGCCTATCACCCGTCCGCCCTCGGCAAGGACGACCGCGTTGTAATTGGCCCCACCTTCGTTGACGATCGTGCCGAAAAGGAGAGCGGGCCCTGGCGAGGAAGTGGCATCGACGAGCCGCTCCGCGGCTTCCATCGTGCGCCGGACAAACTCCGGCTTCAGGACCAGGTCCTCGGGAGGATAGCCAGTCAGTTGCAGTTCGGGCACCAGCAGCAGGTCGGCTCCGGCCGCCTTGCCGCGCATCGCCAGGATATCGGCCGTATTTGCCGCGAGATCGCCGACTCGCTGGTTCGTCTGGGCAAGCGCAATCGTTAGCCGGTCTGTCATGTGTTCGCTTTAGCGCTGGCTCTACCTCCCGCAAGCTTTACGGCAGGCCGGCCAAGTGGCTAAGGCTGGCGAAACGCGCACTCGGGGATCGGGCCCACACACATGAAATTACTGACTGCGAACAGCAACCTGCCGCTCGCCCGCGCTATCTCCGACTATCTTGAGATACCGCTGACGAAGGCCAGCGTTCGCCGCTTCGCCGACGAGGAGATCTTCGTTGAAATCAACGAGAATGTCCGCGGCGAGGACGTCTTCGTGATCCAGTCCACCAGCTATCCCGCCAACGATCATCTGATGGAATTGCTGATCTGCATCGATGCGCTGCGGCGCGCGTCGGCGAAGCGGATCACTGCCGTGGTTCCTTATTTCGGCTATGCGCGGCAGGACCGAAAGCCAGGACCACGCACCCCAATCTCGGCGAAGCTCGTTGCCAACCTGATCACCACTGCGGGCGCCAACCGAGTGCTGTCGGTGGATCTCCACGCTGGACAGATCCAGGGCTTCTTCGACATCCCGACTGACAATCTGTTCGGCTCGCCAGTGATCGCGGCAGACATCCAGGCGCGCTTTGGCAACCGCGACTTGACCGTAGTGTCTCCGGACGTCGGCGGAGTGGTCCGCGCGCGTAGCTTGGCCAAGAGGCTCGACAATGCTCCGCTGGCGATCGTCGACAAGCGGCGGGAGCGCGCCGGCGAGTCGGAGGTGATGAACATCATCGGCGACGTCGATGGCCGCACCTGCATACTGATCGATGACATCGTCGATTCTGCCGGCACCCTGTGCAACGCGGCCGCCGCGCTGCGGCAGCAGGGTGCGGTCGAAGTCTTTGCTTATTGCACCCATGGTGTGCTTTCAGGCGGTGCCGGGGCACGCGTCGCCGCTTCCGAGCTGTCCGAACTGGTAGTGACAGATTCAATTTATACGGGTGAAGCGGACCCGAAGGACGGCAAGATCCGCCGCCTCACGATCGCTCCGCTGCTGGCAGAAGCGATCCGCCGGATCGCGGATGAAAGCTCGGTGTCGAGCCTGTTCGACTGATGCCCACGGTCCTGATCACCGGAGCGAACCGCGGCTTGGGTCTCGAACTGGCGCGGCAATATGCCGCCGATGGCTGGAGCGTAATTGCGACTGCGCGGGAGCCGAGTGCCGAACTCGACAGCCTTGGCGTGTCGACGGACCTGCTCGACATGCGCGACATGGACGCCGTCGCGGGCTTTGGCGAACGACTCGACGAACCGCTCGATCTTCTGATCGCCAATGCGGGGACCTACGGTCCGCAGTCGGTGCGTTCGGCAATGGACGCGACGGGCTGGTCAGAGACTTTCGCGGTGAACACGATCGCACCCTTCCTGATCGCGGAATCGGTGCTTCCGCACGTGGCGCGTTCCGGTGGAAGACTGATCGCAATCAGCACGAAGATGGGCAGCATCGCTGACAATAGTTCTGGCGGCTACATCGCCTATCGCTCGTCGAAGGCCGCGCTCAACATGGCCTGGCGCAGCTTGGCAATCGACAACCCGTCAGTGGTTGCCGCCATGCTTCACCCGGGCTGGGTCAAGACGCGAATGGGCGGAAGTCATGCGCCGCTGACGGTTGAAGTGAGCGCGGCGGGGCTGCGAGAGACTATCGCGGCCCTCGGCACGGCTGAATCCGGCGGCTTCTTCAACTATGATGGAACGCTGCTTCCCTGGTGATCGGCTTGCCCGCCCGTCGAGGTCGGGAATAGCTTCGGATCATCCTTCCCCGGAGCCCACCGCACGCGACTACCTAGCGGCAGGACTGATGGCCCTGTTCTTTGCAGCCGCCACTTTCGCGGCGTGGCAGTTGCCTTGGGGATGGTTGCGCTGGCCCTTGGTCGGAATCGGCCTGTTCCTGACCGGCGCCGCGCTGCTGGTCGTCTACTCGATGGTCGAAGGGCCCCGTGGTGAGATGCCGGACTGAGCAACCTCCTCGCTGGCGCCTTGCCAGAAGCACTGCTCCACTCTATAGGCCCGCGCTTTCCAGATCGTTGGAAAAGTGAACCGCCCGGCCAGTTAGGGCTGCCGTGGCTGTTCTGAAACGTCGCTTCCCGTTTGACGGTGGGGCACACACAGGAGACGAAAATGCCCAAGCTCAAGACCAAGAGCGGCGTCAAAAAGCGCTTCAAGCTCACGGCCACGGGCAAGATCAAGCATGGGGTCGCCGGAAAGCGCCACCGCCTGATCAGCCACAACGCCAAATATATTCGCCAGAACCGCGGCACCGAAGTTCTTGCCGACGCCGATACGGCGCGCGTCAAGGCCTGGGCGCCCTACGGCCTCAAGTAAGGAGTAGCGGGACATGGCACGCGTCAAGCGCGGCGTAACCACGCGCGCAAAGCACAAGCGGATCCTGGAAAATGCGAAGGGCTATTACGGCCGTCGCAAGAACACGATCCGTATCGCCCGGCAGGCCGTCGAAAAGGCGGGCCAGTACGCCTATCGCGACCGTAAGGTTAAGAAGCGCAGCTTCCGCGCCCTGTGGATCCAGCGCATCAACGCCGCCGTACGTGCGGAAGGACTGACCTACGGACAGTTCATTCACGCACTGAAGCTTGCGAACATCGATCTCGACCGGAAGGTTCTGGCCGACATTGCAATGCACGAAGGCGAAGCGTTCAGCGCCATCATCGCTCAGGCGAAGAAGGCGATAGAGGGTAACCAGGCAGCCGCCTGACTCAACCATCGAGAAGCTTGAAGGGCGCCCGGCGAAAGCCGCGGCGCCCTTTTTCGTTGTGATGTGTGGCTTTGCGCCGAATCAGATGCTCGCCAGCCCACGTGGCGGAGCGACCCTTTGCCGAGGCTTTCCTTTCTTGTACCCGACACCCGCCTAGGCGGGGGAAGCATTGCGTTACAGGGCTGACATCGATGGATTGCGCGCTGTTGCAGTCGTCCCGATCGTCCTCTTCCATTGCGGTCTGACGGCACTTTCCGGCGGATTCGTCGGCGTTGATATCTTCTTCGTTATCTCAGGATTCCTGATCACGACGATCATTGTTCGAGACATGGACGAGGCGAAGTTCTCGATCCTGGCCTTTTATCGCCGCCGGATCGTCCGAATCTTCCCGGCACTCTTTGCGATGCTCATCCTGGTTGTCGCGGCAGGCGCGGCCCTGCTGCTGCCTCCCGAGGTGCGCTCCCTCTCCGACAGCGGAGCCGCGACCGCAGCCTTCGTATCCAACATCTTCTTCTGGAGAGACGCGGGGTATTTCGGAGGCGCGGCCGTCACCAAACCGCTGCTCCATACCTGGTCGCTAGGCGTGGAGGAGCAATTCTATCTGTTCTACCCGCCGATGCTCCTCCTAGTCCGCCGCCTTTGGCCAGGTGGGTTGCGCCCAACACTCGTGCTGGTCGCCATTGTGTCCTTCGCCGTTGCACTGTTCGGTGCATGGCGATTTCCCGACGCGGGCTTCTACCTTCTGCCCTGCCGCGCGTGGGAACTGGCGATCGGCGGGCTGGTCGCACTTGGAGCGTTCCCGAACCTAACGTCCGGCCGCGCCCGAAGCGGCGCGTCACTGCTCGGCCTGACCCTCATAATCGTCGGCTATCTGGTCATTCGGGACAACTTCTGGTTCCCCGCGCCGTGGGCGCTCCTGCCGTGCGCCGGATCAGCGTTGCTCATTGCATATGGAAGAGATGCAGCGACCGCACGGCTGCTGACCATGCGGGTGATGCGCGGGCTCGGCGCCGTGTCTTACTCCCTGTACCTGTGGCATTGGCCGATAGTCACCTTTTACCGCTTGTTATACGGCAATGCTTTACCGGGCGTCGCAGTCCCTGCTCTGGCACTGGCGTCGCTTGGCGCGGCAACACTGTCTTACTTCATCGTCGAACAGCCCTTCCTCCGCCGCTTCCGAAATGGCCCTGCCTCCCTGATCTGTGGACTTGGGGTGATCGCGATAGCAACGATGGCAGGCGCAGGAATCGCCGTTTCAGCCAATGCGGCCCGGTTCCGAAGCATCCCGCCGGAAGTCGGCCGCGTTGCCGCCTATCTGAACTATGAAAGCAGCGCGGCGCAGGCCTATCAATTCCGGACCGGCTGCTTCGTCGATCGCGATCATCCGATGAACTTCGAGCGATGCCTGACGAAGGATCCGACGAAACGAAACGTACTTCTGCTGGGGGACAGCCACGCAGCTCACCTGTGGCGGGCACTCCAGCTGCGTCAGCCTGACATTCGTCTCATCCAGGCCACGGCGACAGGGTGCCGGCCCATTGTCGACACCAAGGGAGACCCGCTCTGCGTGGATGTCGTGCGTACCGCTCTCGGCCCTCTGCTTGCGGACGGCCGTATCAAGGACGTGATCCTTGCAGGGCGATGGGTGCCCGAAGAAGCCGATCGTCTCGAGCGGACGGTGAAAATGCTCCGGGCCAGACATATCCAGGTCACCGTTCTTGGACCGATCGTAGAATATGAAGACGATTTTCCGAAGCTCCTGGCGCGCGGCATTATGCAGGGCGATCCGCACGTAGTGGAAGGAATGCGCGACCCCAGTCGCGCGGCGTTGGACCGGTCATTGGAGCCGCGCCTAACCGCCGCGGGCGCTCGCTACATCTCCATGCAGCGACTGGAATGCCCCACCGGTCGCTGCCGGTTGTTGACCAGGGGCGGCGCTCCCTATCAGTCTGACTATGGTCACCTGACGTTGAGCGCGGCCCGGGAAATAGTCACCACGTTCCCACGCTTCTGAGCCGAGGTGGACTCGGGCTACTCTTCCGACACTTCCACCGGCCCGCCCCCCTCGCTAGAGGCCTTTGGCATGAACGACAGCCTTGCTCAGGACATTGCCGCTCGCGCCGCGGCTGCCGAGGACCTCGCCACGCTCGACGCAGTGCGCGTTGCCGCGCTCGGCAAGTCGGGGGCAATCACAGCGATGCTTAAATCCCTGGGTTCGATGGACCCGGATACCCGCGCAAACGAGGCACCGAAGATCCATGCGCTTCGCGAGGAAGTGACCGCGACAATCGCGGAGCGCAAAGCAGCGCTGGAGAAGGCAGATCTGGACCGTCGGCTCGCCACCGAACGCGTCGACCTGTCGCTTCCCGCGGACGGCCACCGCGCCGGTACCGTCCATCCCGTCAGCCAGGTCATGGACGAACTTTCGGAGATCTTCGCCGATCTGGGCTTCGCCGTCGCCGAGGGTCCAGAGATTGAAGAGCAATGGTATAATTTCACCGCGCTCAACATGCCCGAAAGCCATCCGGCGCGGGCGATGCATGACACTTTCTACTGCGAACCGCGCAGCGAGGGCGAAGAGGCACGCGTGCTGCGGACACACACGTCGCCGGTGCAGATCCGGACCATGCAGAACATCGCGCCTCCGATACGGGTGATCGCACCCGGGCGCGTCTACCGCTCCGATAGCGATGCCACGCACACGCCGATGTTCCACCAGATCGAAGGTCTGGTGATCGACCGGGCCATCCATATGGGCCACCTCAAATGGACTCTTGAGACATTCCTCAAAGCATATTTCGAGCGGGACGATATCGTCCTTCGTCTTCGACCATCATACTTCCCGTTCACGGAACCTTCGGCCGAGGTCGATGTCGGCTGGTCGATGGAAAAAGGGCGCCGGGTCGTTGGTGGCTCGGAAGGCTGGATGGAGGTTCTTGGCTCCGGGATGGTGCATCCGCGGGTCATCGCGGCCTGCGGCCTCGACCCCGACGAATGGCAGGGCTTTGCGTTCGGAACCGGCGTCGACCGGCTGGCAATGCTCAAATATGGGATGAACGACCTGCGCGCCTTTTTCGACGGCGATATACGCTGGCTGAAGCACTATGGCTTTCGAGCCCTTGACGTGCCGACTCTGTCGGGAGGATTGGGCGCGTGAAGTTCAGCCTTTCATGGCTCAAGGAGCATCTTGAAACCGAGGCGACCGCGGAAGCAATCGCCGAGAAGCTGACGTCGATCGGGCTGGAGGTCGAGGAAGTCTCCAATCCGGCCGATGTCCTGGCGCCATTCAAGGTTGCGAGGGTGCTTACGGCCACGCGGCACCCGCAGGCTGATAAGTTGCAAGTGCTGACAGTGGATGCCGGTGAAGGGCCCTTGCAGGTGGTGTGCGGAGCGCCGAATGCTCGGGCGGGGTTGCTCGGCGTGTTCGGGCCACCAGGCGCGTACGTGCCCGGTTCCAGCATGACCTTGAAGGTAGCGGCGATCCGCGGCGTCGAGTCCAACGGGATGATGTGCTCCGTCCGTGAGCTGCAGATCGGCGAAGAACATGACGGCATCATCGAACTTCCGTCGGATGCGTCCGTGGGTACAAGCTTCGCCAGCTATGCGGGGCTTGATGATCCGGTCTTTTCCGTCGCGATCACTCCTAACCGCCAAGATTGCATGGGCGTCCGCGGCATCGCGCGAGACCTGGCCGCTACGGGCATTGGAACGCTGAAGGCGCTTGCGGTTCCGGAGATTGAAGGAAGTTTCCCGTGCTCCGTCCCAGTCCGGATCGAGGATGAAGAGGGCTGCCCGGCCTTCTATGGCCGCACCGTCCGCGGGGTGCGCAACGGCACCAGCCCGGAATGGATGCAGCGCCGGCTGAAGTCGGCGGGACAGCGGCCAATCTCCGCACTCGTCGATATTACCAATTACGTCATGCTGGATCATGGACGGCCAAGCCACGCTTATGATGCCGCGAAGCTGACTGGTGGACTCACCGCCCGATTGGCGCGGCAGGGCGAGAAAGCCCTTGCCCTCAACGGCAAGGAATACGAGCTCTCTGCGTCGGTGACGGTGATCGCGGATGACGTCAAGGTGCACGACATTGGCGGCATCATGGGCGGCGAGGAGTCAGGCGTAACAGAGCGAACGACTGACGTGATGCTGGAAGTCGCTTACTTCACGCCCGAGCGGATTGCTCGCACCGGACAGATGCTTGGGCTGACCAGCGACGCCCGAAGCAGGTTCGAACGGGGTGTCGACCCAGCGTTCCTGGATGAAGGTCTGGCCATCCTCACCGGACTGATCGTCGATATCTGCGGCGGTGAACCCTCGGCTTTGATCCGCGTCGGCACGCCTCCCATCGATCAAAAGGTCGTCCCCTTCGACCCCGGACGTACTGCGGCACTTGGTGGCATCGATGTTCCCGAGCAGCGGCAACGTGACATCCTCTCGGCGCTGGGCTTCCAATGCGACGGAAACGGTCTGCGTGTGCCCAGCTGGCGGCGTGACGTCGACGGCCCTGCTGACTTGGTTGAAGAAGTGATCCGCATCGAAGGCCTAGACTTGATTACGGCGGTTGCGCTGCCTCGCCGCGAAGGTGTGGCGTTGCCTACCGCCAACCGAGCCCAGTTCGTCGAACGCCGAATTCGACGCGCAGCCGCGGCTCGCGGGCTCGACGAGGCCGTGACTTGGAGTTTCATTTCGGAACAGCAGGCGAAGTCTATCGGCAGCACCGCATGGCGCATTGCCAATCCCATTAGTGAAGAAATGAAGGTCATGCGACCTTCACTGCTCCCAGGCCTCATCGCCGCGGCTCGCCGCAATGCTGATCGGGGCGCCTCTTCCGTTCGCTTGTTCGAGATCGGCCGGCGATATCTTGAAGAAGGGGAGCGCCCGACCCTCGCTCTGTTGATGGCGGGAGACAAGTCACCGCGCAGCTGGAGGGGCGGCAAGGCCCAGCCTTTCGATTCGTTCGACGCAAAGTCCGAAGTGTTCACCCTGCTTGATGCAGTGGGCGCGCCAACCGCTAACTTGCAGCTGTTCCCGGACGCCGGTCCCGCGTGGCACCCGGGTCGGTCGGCACAACTTGGCCTTGGGCCGAAGAACATCCTGGCTTCGTTCGGCGAATTGCACCCTGCTTTGGTCAAGGCACTAGACGCACCCGCGGGTACTGTAGCCGCTGAAATCTTCTTGGACGCACTCCCGGCACCGCGGTCGGGCGGACGAGCGAAGCCGGCCTATTCCCCTCCTGCGCTGCAGGCAGTCACACGGGACTTCGCGTTCTTTGTGCCGTCGGATGTGCGAGCGGACCTGCTTGGCCGGGCGATCCGTGGCGCCGACAAGCAGTTCATCACTGAAGTGCGGCTGTTCGATCGGTTCGAAAGTTCCGATGGCCTGTCGCTGGCCTTCGAAGTGACCTTGCAGCCGACGGATGCAAGCTTCACCGATCAGGATCTCGCGGGAATTGCTGCCAGGGTCATCGCAGCGGCCGAGAAGCTGGGCGCGCGCCTCCGCAGCTAACTTTCGAGCGCGTTGATGGCGGCATGGACCCGGCGCTCCACCTCTTCTCGGTTGAGGCCCGGAGGAATGGTCTCACCGACGCGGAACGTAATCACGCCCGGCCGCTTCAGGATCCCCCGGCCCCATAGGCGTCCGCTATCCAGTGCCACCGGCACCACCGGAAGGCCAAGCAACCGGTAGAGCCCTGCGAAGCCGGGGCGCAACGGGGGCTGTTCCCCCGGACGCACCCTGGTGCCTTCAGGGTAGATGAGGATGGGCCGGCCGGCCGCGATCGTCGCCTTGCCGATCGTCAGCATCTCTCGAAGGGCCTTGGCGCCAGCTTCGCGATCCACTGGGATGATGCCCCAGCGCCTGGTCATCCAGCCAAACAAGGGAATTCTGGCCAGCTCACGCTTGAGAACGATGACCGGAGCTTCGGCAATCAGCACGATTTCGACGGTTTCGAACATGGACTGGTGCTTGACGGCGATCAGGGCCGGTCCCGGAGTGATTTTTCCTTCTACGCGAACCTTGATGCCCAGCACCTTTTCCGCGGCCCAGTGATTATAGCGCGCCCAGCCCGAGACTGCGCGCTGCATCGGCTTGGTCCCGAGCAAACCTGCGGTGAGGCCCACCACGCAGAACACCGCCGTCCCCACGTAGAACATGGCAGCATAAAGGATTGAACGGGCCAACTGCACAGTAGCTTAAATATCCAGAAGCACGGCGACGCGCCGAAGCAGATACTTATTATATTCCGCGAACAGCGTCAGGAAGCTCGGTTCGGTTGGCACCCCGTCGACGACGATCCGGTAGTCGGGGCCGAGCACCCGCCGGAAATCATAATATGCGCGCCGCATGTGCCAGTCGCTGGTGATCAGGCGAACCGATTCGTAATGTCGGCGGTCCAGCCAGCGCTGTGTTTCCTCCGCATTGGTGCGCGTGTCGACAGGAGCGCTGTCGAGATCGACGCAGCAGTGCATCAGCTTCGTGCTCCTGGGGATCCGTCGCGCGAGGTCCGCCTTGGTGACCGCCGGGTCGGCGCCGGACACGAGTAGCCGCCCAGCCTTTCGGTGGCGCAGGACCTCAATTGCTCGTTCGAGACGGCCGCTGCCGCCTGTGAGAACCACGGCTGCATCCGTACGAGACGACGTCAAAGGCGCCGGTCCGCTCAGGGTCACTGCGAACAGAATGAACCCCAGTGCGTAAAGGAGGAGGAGCAGGGATCCGAAGCGGGCAATCATATCGAGCGCCGCAATGAATTAAGCACCGCAGATCGCGCAACCCAGGTCGCAAGAACGCCAATGAGTGCGGGCAGCAGAGCAAGGATGACTACGTCCCTCGCACCCAAGGGGGGAACACCCGCGAGGTCTCCACTGAACGCTGCGCTGCCCGCGCTGAGCATCATCAGTGCCGCGCCCGCGAGCAAGCCTCCGGCCAGTCCACCAAGGATTGCATCCAAGGCGATCTTCCGCTGAAACAGGTGCGTGACCTGCAGGTCGGTGGCCCCGATCCCGTGCATGACGTCGATGGTTGACCGGTTGGTGTCGAGAGCGCCGCGTGCAGCAAGGACAACGGTCGCCGATGTGGCGAGCGCCATCAGCACGACGAGGGCTAGGCTGAGCCACTGAAGCGTGTGCATCGAGCGTAGCAGAGGACCGACCGATTCAGCATGCGCACTGATCCGTGCGCCCGGCACCACACGTTCCAGCCGCTGTGCCAGAGCCCCGACATGATTCCCTCGAACATCGAAATTGATCAGTTCCGGGATGGGGAGGTCCGCGGTCGCTGCTGACGGGCCCAGCCAACGCTCCAGAGTCTGCCGCATTTCATGCTCGGGAACGGCTTCCGCCCGGGTGACTCGCGGGAAGGCGCGCACAGTCGCAAGTGCTTTGTCCAACTTGCCGCTTCCCGAGGGGACCTCGACGACGTAGCGCCCCTCGACCCCCCGGGCCACGACGCTGGCCGCGTTCGACAAGGCTAATCCCGCCGCGGCCACGATCACCATGGCGAAGGTCATAATGGCGATGACCCAAGGGGTGGGGCCGGTGAAGCGCCCTCCGGGCAGCAATCGGCGGTCAGCTTGCCGAGGAAACAGCCACGACAGGGTCATCCGCCCCTCGCAATGGGCGGATTGCGGAGGTTCCCGGTAGGGTCGACGAGATGCCCGTTCTCGAGCCGGATCATCTGCGTTCCAGGCGTGGCAGTGATCAGTCCGACGTCGTGCGTTGCAACGACGATGGTCGTTCCCAGTCGGTTCAGCGCGCTGAACAGATGCATCAGACGCTGAGCCATCTCTGCGTCGACGTTGCCGGTTGGTTCGTCCGCCACCAGCAGTTCCGGCTGGCTGATCACTGCGCGGGCAATTGCAACCCGCTGCTGCTCACCGCCAGAGAGCGTCGCTGGGCGGGCGCTCGCCCGATCGGCCAAGCCAACCCAAGCGAGCATTTCCCGGACGGGCCCCTCGATCTCCGCGTCGCTTTTGCCGGCAATACGGAGCGGTAGGGCGACATTGTCGAAGGCGGAAAGATGGCGGATGAGCCGGAAGTCCTGAAATACGACCCCGATCCGGCGCCGGAAGGCCGGCAGCGTGTCGCGCGCTGCGTCCGTCAGTTCCTCGCCGAAAAGCCTGATCCGCCCCCGGGTGGGCCGCTGGGCGAGGTAGAGGAGCTTCAGCAAGGAAGTCTTGCCGGCCCCCGATGGGCCGGTCAGGAAATAGAAGGCTCCCTTGCCCAGACGGAAATCGAGGTCACGCAGAACCTCGGCGCCGGTTCCGTAGCGCAGACCTACGCTGTCGAATTCGACGATGGCCGACAGCGTTGAACCCCTTCTCGCTTAGGCCTCAACTATTTGCACAGCGTCTCTGCCTTGCCAATGGCTGTGCATTCCTGTTTACCCTTCCTACCACGGTCCCGCCAAGCAAGGGTGCAGTCTGATGATCCTCACCTGTCCGGAATGCGGCACGCAATATGTTGTCAAAGAGGGGGCCATCCCGCCTGCGGGACGCCAGGTGCGCTGCGCTTCGTGCAAGCACAGCTGGCACCAGGATCCGGAGGAAACGCCGACCGCTAGCGATCACGTAGAATTGGCGAGCACACCCGAAGTCGCCGCTGCTCCGCAGCACCCGGCACCGGAGGAATTCGACCAAGCGGAACTCCATGAACCGGTTGAGCCCGCCCCGCATATCGAACCGCCGGGATACACGCCGCTGATGACGGCGCCTGAGCCAGTTGAACATTACGGCGAGGACGCTGTCGACGTTGCTGACCCTGTGAGCCCAAATGAAGAAACGGACTGGCCGGCCGAAACGGCGGCGTCGGATGATGAGTTCGCGCCATTCGGACCTCGCGACTATGTCGATGAGCCTCGTCGCAAAGTCCTGCCCATCGTCCTGGCCGTGCTTCTGATCGTGGCCGCTGCAGTTGCTTTCTGGTTCCTTGCGCCGCCGGAATGGAAGACGCGACTAGGGATCGCACAGGCCGATGAGACGCCCTTGCAGCTGATGCTGACGCATAATGATTGGCAGCCCTTGGCGAGCGGTAACAAGCTGCTCACGGTGACCGGTCGAGTCATTAACCCAACCGACCACGTACAGTCGGTCCCGCCGATTCGTGCCGAACTGCGGAAGAGCACCGGCGAACTGGTCTACAGCTGGACGATCGATCCTCCCGCTGCGGATCTCGGACCTGGGGCGGTGGCGCCGTTCAACAGCGCAGAAGTCAACGTGCCGTCAGGCGGCGATCAACTGACGCTTACCCTCGGCAACCCGCGCGCCTGATCATTCAAATTCGATGAGGCGAGCTCGAACCAGCGCTCCATTCTCGCCCCGGATCATCTTGGCAACAAACGGTCGGCCATCTTCGCCTCGCTCGCTACCCACCCGCACCCTATAGGCCTGCAAGACCGTTACGCTTGCGCGGCCCCGGAGAGTCACCGCCCCACTCGGCGATGAAGGCGCACTGGCGACTGCGAGGCTGGCGAAAAGCAACAGCATGCCGCTTCGTAACGCAGCCCTGCAGCAATGGTAAATAAAGTCTTAAGCCATTGTCCCGCGATGGGACGTTCTGACGGCATTGCGCCCCACAAGTGGCTTTGCTAGAGGCCCCGCCGTGCCAGTCGCAGCGGTCGTTCGACCAATGCGCTTTTCATGACGTGCGGTCGTGGCGGAACTGGTAGACGCGCAGCGTTGAGGTCGCTGTGGCCGAAAGGCCGTGGAAGTTCGAGTCTTCTCGACCGCACCATCGACAATGTGAGCACATGCTTCCTGCGACTGCGTCGCAGGAGCGTAAACTCCAGAAATGTCGTCTTAGGCGACTAGGGCGCGGCGTTCGGCCCGTCCGCCGAGGCGATCGCCGGCGTCGGCGTGACGTGGACCGCCCCGAGGCGGACCACGCTCTTTTCGGCGGTGACCACCGCGTGCAGGCCGAGCTCGGCGGCGACCTTCGCCGCGACTGCCGAATCCCGGGCGACGCGGATCGCATAGTCGCCGTAGGGCACCCGTTCGAACAGGAAGAAGCCGTCGAAATCGGTCCGCGCGACCGCGACGACCTTGCCGGAGCCGTCGACCAGCTCGAGGTCAAGGCCCTCGAAACCCAGTCCGCCGTTCTTGACGATCGCGCCCTCGATGTCGCCGCCCCCGACCAAGCCGATTTCGATCTCGGCTGGAACGCCGGGGCGCGGGACGACGACCTGAAGCGCCTTCCTGGGGACGAGCATCGGATCCTCGAGGCTGCTCGCGTCGATTCCGACGGCGATCGGCGCATAAGCGGCCAGGCCGCCGACGACGACCGAGCCTTTGGCGTCGGTCGCGCGCTCCGCCTGCCGGGTTCCGGTGGTCACGAGCGCGCCCTTTTCGACCGGCTCGGCCGAGTCATGCACGCCATTGTCGTTGAGGTCGCGATAGACGAACGCGCGCACGGCGCCGGCTTGGGCGAGCGGGCGCCGCGACAGGCTGAGCCCGTGCGTCGGGTCGAGCGAGAAGTTGAGATTAATGCCGACGGCCACCGACCCGTCGGTCGCCGCCTCTCCGGTGAGCGCGATCCCCATCGTGTCGATGCGCCGCACGTGCGACAGGCGCACGCGGCCGCGATGCGCG
>JBJMUK010000188.1:0-4838 GCA_045811225.1 Sphingomicrobium sp.
AAGCCCGCCGACCATGAATATGGCTTCGATCCCGGAATGCGGGTCGATCACAAGATACAGCGGCAGGTTGATCCATTCATCGTCTACGGCCTCGATGCGGCCGGTCAGGCCATCGAGGACGCCGGCCTGACGGACATGAGCGAGGAAGATCGCTTCCGTGCCGGTGTGTCGATCGGATCGGGCATCGGCGGACTTCCGGGCATCGAGTCCGAGAGCCTCGTGCTTCATGAAAAAGGTCCCGGCCGGGTCAGCCCTCACTTCGTGCACGGGCGCCTGATCAACCTCATTTCGGGACAGGTCAGCATCAAATACGGCCTGATGGGCCCCAACCACGCTGTGGTGACGGCCTGCTCGACGGGCGCGCACTCTATCGGCGACGCTGCGCGCATGATCATGCTCGGCGATGCCGACGTAATGCTTGCGGGCGGCGCTGAAGCGACCATCTGCCCAATCGGCATCGCCGGCTTCGCGCAGGCGCGCGCACTGTCGACCAACTTCAACGATCAGCCGGAAAAGGCGAGCCGCCCCTACGACAAGGACCGCGATGGTTTCGTCATGGGCGAAGGTTCCGGTGTGGTCGTGCTTGAAGAATATGAGCGAGCGAAGAAGCGCGGTGCCAAGATCTACGCCGAAGTTGTCGGCTATGGCATGTCGGGCGACGCCTACCACGTCACGGCCCCCCATCCGGAAGGCGCGGGCGGCTTCCGCGCAATGAAGAACGCAATGGAGCGCTCCGGGCTCGATCTTGGCGACATTGACTACATCAACGCACACGGCACCTCCACGCCGCTTGGCGACGAGCTGGAGCTCGGTGCGGTTCGCCGGCTATTCGGCAACAATATCGCCAACCTTTCGATGAGTTCGACCAAGTCGGCCATCGGCCACCTGCTTGGCGGGGCCGGTGCTGTGGAAAGCATCTTCTGCATCCTTGCACTGCGCGATCAGATCGTTCCGCCGACGCTCAACCTCGACAACCCGAGCGAGGGCACGGTGGGCGTCGATCTTGTCCCGCACAAGGCCAAGGAGCGGAAGGTAAAGGCGGTGCTGAACAACAGCTTCGGCTTCGGCGGCACCAATGCCAGCCTGGTGATGAAGGCCGTCGACTGACCTCAGGCAATGTTGCGTAGACTGATCCTTGTCGCCGCGTTCCTCGGGCTGATCGCCGGCGCTGGGGTCTATTGGATGCTGTGGGCGGCCGCCGGACCCAAGCCGGGGCCCCACACGGTCGTGGTGGAGGAGGGCTCCACCCTCGGCTCGGTTGCACGTCGGCTGGAGCATGCCGGCGCAATTCCCGGCAGTGCCGGCACCTACCGCGCCATGGCGCGCCTGTTCGAGTCCAGTGATCCCGTTCAGGCAGGAGAATTCGAGATTCCCAAGGGTATGAGCGGCGCTGCCGTGCTTGACCTGCTGCAGCATGGGAAGCCAGTTCAGCGGCTGATCACCGTTACGGAAGGGATGCCCTCGATCATCGTCCAGGAGAAGCTGGCCGCGGTGAAGTATCTGACGGGCAATGCGCCGCTTCCGGCCGAGGGATCGCTGCTTCCCGATAGCTATGGCTACAAACGAGGGGAAAGCCGCGCGGCCGTCGTGCTGCGCATGCAGGCGGCGATGACCAAGACGCTTGACCAGCTCTGGGCGAAGCGGAAGCCGAATTGCCTCGTGAACAGCAAGGCCGAAGCAATCACCTTGGCATCGATCGTCGAGAAGGAGACGGGCAAAGCGTCTGAACGGCGGCTGGTGGCGGGCGTTTATTGCAACCGCTTGCGGATTGGCATGAAGCTCGATGCGGATCCGACCGTCATATACCCGATCACCAAGGGCAAGCCGCTCGGCCGCCGAATCCTCCGATCGGAGCTGAACGCGAACACCGGGTACAACACTTACCGCATGGCGGGGCTGCCGGCAGGCCCGATCGCCAATCCAGGTCGTGAAAGCATTGCTGCAGTGCTCGATCCTGCGCCGACGAAGGCCCTTTACTTCGTTGCGGACGGCACCGGTGGGCATGTGTTCGCGGACACGCTCGAACAGCATAATGCCAATGTTCAGAAGTGGTTCGCTCTCCGCCGCGCGCGCGGAGAGATGTAACTATTCCAGGCCTAGTGCCTGGGCTTCGACATAGCCAACTCGACGGTTCGGCCCCGCATAACCCCACGCCCAGCCCAACTTGCTGTCGAGCAATTCGAACGTGTCGCCTGCCTGCAGTTCTCCGAGCGCCTCGGATTCGCCCGATGGGCCTGCGCGAAACCATGCAGTGTTCCGCACCGTCACTCCCAAGGGATCAGCATAGTGGGAGGAGATGACGCGATTCGCGACCGAACGGTCGGCGAGGTCGCGGCGATATGCGTGGAATGCGGGGTCGGGGAGGTTCGACGGACCGCTGAGCGCGATCTCAGCGCTGGTGAGCGAAGGCTGGTGATTGTCCAATGATCGGTCGGTGGGCGGCCGATCCGTTGTCGCCGCCTTCACGGATGTTGCGCTTGAAACCTTCAAGGAAATCGGCCCCGTTGCTTGTGCGGACTACGAAGACATTGCGGCGATCGTCCTGGTCGCGTTCGCGCCGGAGATAGCCGAGTGCCCCAAGGGTATTCAAGGCGCGCGTCACGACGGGTTTCGAAACGCCAAGGATCTTGGCCATGCCTCTGACAGTATGCGGACCGGGGGTCAGATACACCAGCATCAACAGCGCCATCTGCCGGTTGGTGAGGTCAGGCTCACCGGAACGCACATAGGCGATGAGAGCCTTCATCCAGCCGGAAAGCGAAACTTCGCCCATGCTCGCCTCCATCGCCTCGGGGTTGGTCGCGGTTACAAACCGGTAAGGAGGCGAAATGTTGCAGCCTAAAAGCAGGAAAAAACGGGAAATTAGCGGAAGCGATGAAGTAAGCAGTCGGTCAGGACCCTGAATAACGGCGCTGCAGCATGGTAAATGCAGCACGCAAACCGAGCGCTTCGCCCCCCTTCGGGCGTCCCGGTTTGGCACTTGGGCGCCAAGCGAAGGTATCGAGGTGCACCCACGGCGTCCCGGCTGGAACGAATCTCCGCAAGAATAACGCGGCTGTGATCGTGCCAGCCATTCCGCCTCCCGAATTGACGATGTCGGCGGTATCGCTTTTCAGCATTTCGTCATAGCCATCCCACAAGGGCAGTTGCCAAAGAGGGTCGTCAACATCTGCCGCTGCCGCTTCGATGCTCCGGGCGAGCTCGGCGTCATTCGCGAACATCGCCGGCAGGTCCGGACCAAGCGCAATCCGGGCTGCTCCGGTCAGGGTCGCAAAGTCGATGATGAGGTCGGGCTCCGCCTCGGCTGCGCGGGTCAGTGCGTCGGCGAGGATCAGCCTGCCTTCTGCATCGGTGTTGTCGATCTCCACCTGCAAACCCTGGCGGGAACGAATGATATCTCCCGGGCGGAAGGCCTCGCCCGAAATGCTGTTCTCGACGGCCGGGATCAACAGGTGCAGCCGCACGGGCAGCCTGTGTCCAGCGATCAGGGTCGCCAGAGCGAGTGCATGCGCCGCGCCGCCCATATCCTTCTTCATCAGGCGCATGCCGCCCGCGTTCTTGATGTCGAGGCCACCGGAGTCGAAGCATACGCCCTTGCCGACAACGGCCAGCCGGGGATGGGCCGGAGCGCCCCACTCGACCTCGATCATGCGCGGCGCGCGGTCCGGTGATGCAGCTCCGCCGACCGCAGCCACGAGCGGAAATCCATCCTGAAGCTCGGTGCCGGTAGTGACGCGCACTTCACCGCCGAACTCCGCTGCGGCGTCACGCACGGCTTGTTCCAACGCGGCCGGGCCAAGATCGTTGGTGGGAGTGTCCACAAGGTCGCGGACAAGGGCGGTGGCGGTCGCCAGCCGAACCATTTGCTCGATCCGCGCCGCCTCGGTTGTTACCAGGACCCGCGGCCCGATCGGGTCGATGGCCTTGCTCCGATACGCATCGAAGCGGTGCTGCGCGAGCAACCAGCCGAGCGCCGCGCTGCCCGGATGTGCTTCCGCCAGACGATAGGTGCCTTCCGGCAGGGCTTGAGCAAGCTTCGCCAGGCACCAGGGGGACATCTTACCCGTGTCAGCGACTGCGGCCACGACTTCGAATTCTCCGCTTGGCTTCGGCAGCAGTCCGAAGGTGTGCGCGGCCTTGCCGGTGAAGCGATGTGCCTCCAGCAACGCGCGGTCCTCCGCTGGGCGGGACTTGGCCCAATCCTCGAAGTTCGTCTTGTCGACAAGATGGATCGGCCGCGCGGGTTGGCCGCGATCGGCAACGAGAAGCGCAGCGAAGTCGGTCATTCTCCCGGGCCCACGAGGAACTGTTCGATCCGCCCATTTGGACCGGGCTCATAGAACGTCGAAAGGTCGAGCGTGCGCCCCGGATATTTGATCGTGTAGCCCTGGATCACGAAGCCGCCGCGCAGCACTGGCGGCCCGGCTGGTTCGAACGAAGTCGGTTGCCCGAGCGGAGTGAGGCTCGCCTTGAAGTCGGCAAGGGCATTCTCCGTGAAGTAGTAATTGGCGTTGGTGGTCAGCAGTGATCGGTCGAGCCTGCCTGAGCGTAGCTGATCGTAGACGATGCGGGCGCGCTTCGCCGCTGCGGCCGCCTGCGCGTCCGGCGTGGCAGGCGGCAGGATGATGTTGGCGATACCGCGCGCAATCTGCCCGTAAGCGGGTCCCGACCAGCTATTGGTCAGCACCACGACGGCGGCGCGTTCCTTCGGATAGACATTGTTGACCGAAAGAAACCCAACCGCTTCCCCGCCGTGATTGATCACGCGGCGTCCATTGCTGTCACGGATGAATACGCCCAGACCGTAATTGCTGTTGGTTCCGTTGTTGAGCTTGACC
>JBJMUK010000189.1:0-11023 GCA_045811225.1 Sphingomicrobium sp.
ACGCCTGCAGTGTCGGATCCCGGTCAGCCGATCCGGCTTGCCCTTGCTCCAGTCAAGAGCCCTGCTGCGGCCGTTGCAGCAGCTACCCCGGTGGCGGCCGCACCTGTGCCCGTAGCAATCGTTGCGCCTGTGTCCGCCCCAGTGGTGGCTCCGGCGCCCCAGATCGCCAGTGCTCCGGCTCCGGCTGTTCATTCGGCACCTGTCGTGGCTGACGATCCGCCGTTCGTGGAGGTTCCTGCTCCGAAGTCGCTTGCAGCGGCTCCGTTGCCCGCCACTCCGGTCAAAGCTGTCCGCAAGGCCGCGCCGCCAGTTCGCGCCGCCAGTTTCGTACCACGGCGCGCGCCGGTGCGTGCTGCGGCTCTCCCCAAGGCGAACGGCAACTCGACGGCTGTGGTCCAGCTCGGCGCATATGGTTCGCCGCAGCGGGTCGCCACAGCGTGGAACAATGCAGCACGGCGTTACAGCCTGCTGCGTGCCTACATGCCGGTCAGCGCACGATTCACCAGCGCTCAGGGCACCTTCTACCGCTTGTCGGTGAAGGGCTTCAAGAACGCTGACCAGGCGAAGAACCTCTGCATTTCCCTGCGTCGGGTTGGGGGAAGCTGTTTCGTTCGCGGAGTTGCCGGGGACTCGTCGCTCCAGCTTGCAATGCGCTGATCAGCTGGCGCGCTCAGCGCTCAGCAGTTCCAGGCAGGCCATTCGGGTCGCAACGCCCATCTCGACCTGTAGCCAGATCAGCGAACGATTGGCGTCGTCAGCCACGTTGCTTTCGATCTCCACGCCGCGGTTCATCGGCCCAGGGTGCATGACGACAGCGTTCGGGTTTGCGCGTGCAAATCGTTCGCGTGTCAGCCCATAGAGGCGCAGAAACTCGCCTGGCGCATCGCCAAGATCCTCGGCCATGCGTTCCCGCTGGACGCGCAACATCATCACGACGTCGGCGGTCTCGACCGCTTCGTCGACGGTGCACGCACCAACGTCTGACGGCATCAGGGATGGTGGTCCGGCGAGTCGTACTTCCGCGCCGAGGCGCGTCAGCAGCTTGGCATTGGAACGCGCCACCCGGCTGTGCTTGATATCGCCGCAGATCGCTACCTTCAGACCTTCGAACCGTTCGAAGCGGTGACGAATGGTGAGCGCGTCGAGCAGCGCCTGCGTCGGATGCTCCCCCACGCCATCCCCGGCGTTGACGACCGGGCAGTCCATGATCTCCGCAAGGCTGGAGGGTGCGCCTTGCTCGCTGTGTCGGACCACCAACGTGTCGGGGCGCATCGCGTTGAGCGTCCGCGCCGTATCCTCCAGCGTCTCACCCTTCTTGATGCTGGAATGTTCGACCTGCATCGTCACGACCTGGGCGCCAAGGCGGTTGGCGGCGATCTCGAAAGAAAGCAGGGTACGGGTGGAATTTTCGAAGAAGGCGTTGATGACCGTCAGACCAGCAAGTGTCTGGTCCGCCCGACGCTGTCCGCGATTGAATTGAAACCAATGGGCCCCGCGATCCAGGATCGTCTGGATCTGGTCATCGCTGAGCGAATCGATGGAAGTCAGGTCCACGAGCAATCCGCCTAATGGCCGTTCGGCACGTTGACCAGCGCGTCGATGGCGCCTTGCAGAATATGCGCCGCCGCAAGCTTATCGATCGCTTCAGCGCGCTTGGCTCGGCTTACGTTCGCCGCAACCATCGCCCGCTCGACTGCCTGGGTCGACCAGCGCTCGTCCCACAACAGGACCGGCAGCTGGAGCGGCTGCAGATTACGGGCGAAGGCGCGCACCGACTGGGTCCGTGGGCTGTCGCTGCCGTCCATGTTGAGTGGCAGCCCGAGGACGATGCCGACGACGTTCTCGCGAGCGACGAACATTGTGAGTGCCTGGAAATCCGCAGTGAATTTGGTTCGCCGGATTGTCTCGGCTGGCCCGGCAAAGCTCCAGCGCGCATCGCACACCGCCAAGCCGATGGTCTTCGTGCCAACGTCCAGTCCTGCGAGCTTGCCGGCATCCGGCAGCGCAGAGGCAAACTCAGCCGCGCTCGCCGTGATCATCGTGCAGCGAAGGCCGCGGCGCGCCGGGCGGCATCCTGGCGGATCGATGCCCAGAACAGCGCATAGTCATAGACGTGGTAATTGTTGCCCGGCAGCACGTACGGGCCGAGCGCCGGCACGTCGCCGTTGATCATCAGCAAGCCGTCCGTGCAGGTTGCGCCAACACGACCGGACGCGATCGTTGCCGATGAAAGGTCCGCGCGAGGGACGAGCGTGCCCAGGTTGGCCGATGGCTGCGCAGTGCCGTTGCGGGTGCCGGTTAGCGGATTTACGCAAAGCATATCTTCGCGCTTGCGCTGTTGGCCCGAAAGGCCGGCGGAACCTTCATATGACTTGAGCACGAGATCCGGGTTAGCTGGGTCCTTGAAGCTCATCCAGGACAAGAGACACCCGGTTTGCGCCGCGCTCTCGCAAGCTTGCAATCCAACTGCAGGGAGGTCGGCGGTGGTGCTGACCGGCCATCCGCCGACGTAAGCGGCGACCAAGCGGCCTTTCACGGAAGCGCCTCGCTCCTTCAGCAATCGAAGCAGGTGGAGCGCGCCCTGGCTGTGCCCTGCAAGGATGATCGGCCGGTCGCCAGCCTCCTTCACGAACTGGTCGAAAGCACGGGCGACATCTGAATAAGCAAGATTCAGCGCAGCCTGTGCGTCCCTGCTGTTCAGCAGGAAGGCGCCGAACGCCGCCTGGCGATAATGCGGTGCCCATACCTCTCCCGCAGAGGTCAGCGCCGTGGCCTGGCTCTTCACGAACAAGCTGGCATTGTCGCGGCTCTGCGCGTCGTCCAGCGGCGCGTTCCACCTGTCCGTCCGCAGGTAAGTGGTCGGATGGACGTAGAAGATCGCCGCATTGACTTCGACCGGGGTGGTGACCGGGCTAAACCCCTCCGGAAGCCAGGTTGAGACGTTGCCTGCGAGGGTGGGCTTGGCAATCCAGCTCGCCTCGGCGCTGTAGTCGGGACCTTCGTCCAAGGGTGCAGAAAAATGTCCCTTCGGCGTGGCTTGGCTGATCAGCACCGATTGGCCGAACTGGAAAATCGCGAATGCGCCCGCGACGGCGAGCAGGGTCAAGATGAAGATCGCGATCAGGAACCGGCGGGCGCACATGGGCTGCGGCGGTTAGGGGAGGGGCGCCCCGCGCACAAGGCCAGTGCCTTTGCTGGCAAGCACCATGCCCCCGATGAGGCAGGCGGCGAACAGCGCACCCTCCAAGGCGCCAGTTACGCACTGACTTAATAGGCCGAAGCCGTTTTCTCCGACCAGTGCTCCAATCTGGTCGAGCCGGAGGCGCGAACCCGGGAAGCTGCGCGCAAGCAGATCGAGGCTCCCGCCCATCATGTGGCCTCCCAAAAGCGGGACGACTGCACCGACGGTGCCGCCGCAAAGCGCTGCTGTTGTCGTGCTTCGCCGGAGGTGGATGAAGCCGGTCCGGTGGGCCAGCAACGCTGCCACACCGACCGCCGCGCCCAACAGCAAGCCTTCCATCGGGCCGGTGATATCGCCGGGCGATTGCCCAAGGAGCAGATTGAACGCGTCGATGCCGAGCAGCTTTACCACTGCCCCGATCAGAAGACCTCCGATTGCGCCACCCGCGACCACCGCCACCGGTGTGCGGCGGACGGCGACGGCCACGGCGATGCCGAGGCTGACGCCTGCACCTCCGATCACCGCAACCAGGATGGTGAGGCACACCAGCACGAGCAAGATGGATACGGCGCCGGCGCCGGGCTGGAGCGGCTGATAGGCACCAGCGAACCCATAGAACAATCCGCCAATGAGGCCCGCCACGCCCGAGCCGATCGTCCCGGCACTTGCAAGGCGCAACGCCGGCCCCCAATCGAACCCAGGCCTTCGCTCGGTCGAGGGAACGGCCGGCGAGCCAGCCTCGACCGGAGCGATGAAGCGATATCCGTGCTTAGGTACGGTTTCGATGAAACGCGGCACCGTTGCGCTGTCGCCAAGCTGTTTCCGTAACGTCTTGATGCACTGGGTCAGCGCTTCGTCCGTCACTGGTACGCCGCGCCACACCTCGTCCAGGAAGCGGTCCTTGGGCACCAGCTTGCCTTGCTCGCTGACAAGCAGGGTCAGTGCATCCAGGTAGCGAGCATTGAGCTCCACCGGCGCGTCGTCGCGACGGAGCTGGCGATCGGCAGGGTCAAGGAGGAACCGGTCGAACCGGAAGGTACCCGATGCCATTCTTCAGCAAAACCTCAGAAGCTGCTCATGCCGCTCACCCCCACGGTAGCGCAGGCTGCAGCCTCAAACATGCGAGGAACTAAGGCAATGGCAAATACAGCAGACGTAAGCGGTCGTGGGCGTTCGAATCGTTGGAGGATCGCCGGATGGTCGATTCCGGTCGCACTCCTCGCGCTGCCATTCATCGCGATGCAGATCGGCAGCCATGGCGTCCGGTGGACCTTCTCCGACTTCATCGTGATGGGCGCTTTGTTCGTGTTCGTCGGAGCTGCGTTCGAGATGTTCGTCCGGCTCTCTCCCAGCCTCGTCTATCGAGCGGCTGCTGGACTGGCGCTGCTGGCAACATTCCTCGTCGTGTGGGTCAACCTCGCGGTTGGCATCATCGGCAGCGAGCATAATCCATCGAACCTGATGTATTTCGGGCTGTGCGGGATCGGGATCGTGGCAACTCTCCTGGTCCGGGGCGGGCCGGCGGCGATGGCGCGCATCACGTTGGGCATGGGAGTGGGGCAGGTCCTCGTCACGGCGATGGCCCTCATCGTTGGCAGGGACGAGCCATTCACCAGCGTTGTTCCGGAGATGGTTGGAAACTGCGCATTCGCCGGCCTTTGGCTGATGTCCGCCTGGCTGTTCAGCAGGGCCGCGCGAGAACCTGCTTCCAAATAGCCCGCTTGCCGCCTCTGTAGGGCGCCGCTATCGCGCCGCTCATGTCCGTAGATACCGCCACCGTGCGCCACATCGCGCGCCTTGCCCGGCTGCAAATGCAGGATTCCGAGGTCGAGGCCCTCGTGCCCGAACTCAACAACATCCTCGGTTGGATCGAGCAGCTTGGCGAAGTGAACACCGATGGTGTCGAGCCGCTAACTGCGGTGATCGATCAGAAGCTGCGGCTTCGCGAGGACGTGGTGAACGATGGCGATTGCCGCGAAGCGGTTCTCGCCAACGCCCCCGGGGCCGAGCATGGCTTCTTCGCCGTGCCGAAGGTGATCGAATAGTGTCCGAGCTAACCACGAAGACGCTGAGCGAACTGCGGGACGGGTTCCGCTCAGGTGAATTCTCCGCACGCGAGATTGCGGAGGCCTTCAATGCGGCCGTGGCGGCAGGGCGGGGACTCAATGCCTACACCGTCGAAACGCCGGAAGATGCGTTGGCCTGCGCGGCGGCGGCGGATCTTGCCCGTCACTCGGGAGAGCTTGGGTCGCTCGCGGGCATCCCCCTCGGCATCAAGGATCTGTTCGCAACGCAGGGCGTCGACAGCACGTCGGGAAGCCGCATTCTCAAGGGCTTCAAGCCGCAGTACGAAAGCACCGTCACCGCCAATCTGCGGAAGGCCGGCGCTGGAATGCTCGGCAAGCTCAACATGGACGAGTTCGCTATGGGCTCATCCAACGAGACCAGCGCCTATGGCCCTGTGATCAGCCCCTGGAAGCGCAATGACGGCAGCAATGCTGCGCTGACCCCAGGCGGGTCATCCGGTGGTTCCGCCGCCGCAGTGGCTGCGGGGCTGGCTCCGGGCGTCACCGGGACCGACACGGGCGGGTCTATCCGGCAGCCGGCGGCCTTCACCGGAATCACGGGCATCAAGCCCACCTACGGTCGCTGTTCGCGATGGGGCATCGTCGCTTTCGCTTCGTCGCTGGACCAGGCCGGCCCGATGGCCCGCGACGTCCGTGACTGCGCCATACTGCTCGAAGCCATGGCGGGCTTCGACCCGAAGGATTCCACATCGCTCAACCTGCCAGTCCCGGCTTGGGAAGCCGGTTTGTCGAGCGACCTCAAGGGCAAGCGCATCGGTATTCCCAAGGAATATCGCATTGACGGCGTTCCTGAAGAGATCAATGCCCTGTGGGATCAGGGCATTGAATGGCTTCGCGATGCCGGCGCAGAGCCGGTCGAGATCAGCCTTCCGCACACAAAGTATGCGCTACCGACTTACTACATCATCGCCCCGGCAGAGGCATCGTCGAACCTCGCCCGCTATGACGGGGTTCGCTACGGTCTCCGCGAGATTCCCGAAGGCGGCAACCTCGATGCAATGTATGCCGCGACACGGGCCGCTGGTTTCGGCGAAGAGGTGAAGCGGCGCATCATGATCGGCACTTATGTGCTCTCGGCCGGCTTCTACGATGCCTATTTCAACAAGGCGCAGCGGGTCCGGACCCTTATCAAGCAGGATTTCGGCAAGGCCTTCGAAAGCTGCGACCTGATCCTGACCCCAACCGCGCCTTCGGCGGCCTTCGGGATCGGCGAGACGACGGACCCGCTCGCCATGTACCTAAACGACGTGTTCGCGGTCCCCGCGAGCCTCGCCGGTCTTCCCGCGATGAGCGTGCCTGGAGGCCTGGACAAGCTTGGCTTGCCGCTCGGCCTTCACCTGATCGGCAATGAACTGGACGAGCAGGGCGTTCTGAACGCCGGACTCGCCATTGAAGAACGTGCCGGGTTCACCGCCCGGCCGGAGAAGTGGTGGTAATGGCAGACGTAAGCGCACCGTATCGGGTGAAAGGCGCAACTGGTGACTGGGAGGTCGTGATCGGCCTTGAGGTCCATGCGCAGGTCGTATCCAACGCAAAGCTCTTCTCGGGTGCCGCAACCGCCTTCGGCGCGGAACCGAATACACAGGTCAGCCTGATCGATGCCGCGATGCCGGGCATGCTGCCGGTTCCGAACATCGAGTGCATTCGGCAGGCTGTGCGGACTGGGATGGCGCTCGACGCACAGATCAACAAATGCTCGCGCTTCGACCGGAAGAACTATTTCTACGCCGATCTCCCGCAGGGTTATCAGATAAGCCAGCTCTACCATCCGTTGGTCGGCGAAGGCATCGTTGAAGTCCTCCTGGACGACAAGGATGAAGGTAGCGCCAAGAAGATCGGCATCGAACGCATCCATGTCGAGCAGGACGCCGGCAAGCTGATGCACGATCAGCACCCGACGATGAGCTACGTCGATCTCAATCGCTCCGGCGTCGCACTGATGGAAATCGTGTCGCGTCCGGACATGCGATCGCCCGCCGAAGCGGGCGCTTATCTGCGAAAGCTGCGGGCGGTCCTGCGCTACGTCGGCTCGTGCGACGGAAACATGGAAGAAGGCTCCATGCGCGCCGACGTCAACGTCAGCGTCAGGAAGCCCGGCGCTGAGTTCGGGACGCGCACTGAAACGAAGAACGTCAATAGTGTCCGCTTCGTCATGGCGGTGATCGAGTCCGAAGCCCGCCGCCAGGTTGACTTGATCGAAGAGGGCGGCGCCGTCGTTCAGGAGACCCGCCTCTACGACCCCGACAAGAACGTCACGCGCACGTTGCGGTCCAAGGAAGACGCGCACGACTATCGCTATTTCCCGGACCCGGACCTGCTGCCGCTTGAGTTGGATGACGCGTTCCTTGACGCCTGCCGCGCGTCGCTTCCGGAACTGCCGGATGCAAAGCGCAAGCGCTACGAGAGCCACGGCATCACGCCCTACAATGCGAGCGTGCTTACGGCCGAGGTCGAGACCTCCTGCTGGTTCGATGCACTGCTGGAGGCAGGCGTGGAGCCGAAGGCAGCCGCCAACTGGGTCGCATCCGAGTTGTTCGGAGCGCTCAACCGGCTCGGGAAGACCATCGAGGAGAGTCCCGTCTCGCCCACGCAGGCGGCGGAACTGCTGAAGTTGGTCGCTGACGGCACCATCTCCGGAAGCCTCGCCAAGCAGGTGTTCGAGATCATGCTCGAAAGCAGGGAGGGCGCTGCCCAGATCGTCGAAAGCCGCGGCCTCAAGCAGACCAGCGACACAGGAGCGATCGATGCCGAGATCGACAAGATCCTGGCTGCCAATCGCGACAAGGTCGAACAGTATGAGGCCGGCAAGATCGCCCTGTTCGGATTCTTCGTCGGCCAAACGATGAAAGCCATGCAGGGCAAGGCCAACCCGCAGGTCGTAAACGAACGGCTGCGGGCGAAGCTGGACTGAACCGGCGGGGGTGCTAGTCATCCCCAATGCTCAAGCGCCTGCTGTTCGCCGCAACCGTCTTCGGCTCGATCGCACCCGCGACGGCCGAGCCTCCGAAGCTGCTGGTCGTCATCTCCGTCGACCAGCTCTCCGCCGACTTGTTCGATGAGTATCGCCCGCAGTTCACCGGCGGACTGTCACGCCTCTCGCAGGGAACGGTCTTTCGCAACGGTTATCAGGGACATGCGACGACGGAGACCTGCCCGGGTCATTCGACGATTCTCACCGGGGCGCGCCCTGCGCGAACGGGGATCATCGCCAATGACTGGATGGACCCGTCCGCCGCTCGCAAGGACAAGACCATCTATTGCGCCGAGGACGAGAGGGCCCCTGGCTCCACGTCCGACCATTATACGGTTTCGCCAGTGCACCTGCGCGTTCCAACGCTCGGCGAGTTGATGAGTGACAAATGGCGTGCTTCCAGGACCGTGGCGGTCGCCGGCAAGGATCGCTCCGCCGTGATGATGAGCGGGCAAAGGCCCAACCAGCGGTGGTATTGGAAAGACAGTCGCTTCGTCACCGACCTCATCGGCGTGTCGGCTCCTCGAAGCATCGCGCCTACCAACACCGCCATTGCAGGCGCCGTGGCCACGGCACGGGAACCGCTCGAATCACCGCCATTTTGCCGGGCCAGGTCCGCCGAAGTGGCTGTCGAGGGCAGTAGCAGGAAAGTCGGCGGCGGCCGCTTCGGGCGGGCGGCCGGCGATACAGACGGCTTTCACGATTCACCGGAATTCGATGCGGCAACCCTGGCACTGGCCGCTGCACTCACCAGCGAGATGCGGCTTGGGCAGGCGAACGCCCCGGACCTGCTAGCGATCAGCTTGTCGGCGTCCGACTACGTCGGACATCGCTATGGCCCCGGCGGACAGGAGATGTGCCTGCAATTGCTGTCGCTGGATCGCGATCTCGCCGGTTTCTTCCAGGTGCTGGACCGCGCCGGGCTCGACTATGCCGTCGCGCTAACCGCGGATCATGGTGGGCAAGACATTCCTGAACGCCTGCGGCAGAAGGGCATCGCGGCCGAGCGTGTCGATGCCAATCTCGCGGCCGGAGAAATCGGTAGAACGGTTGCCGCCAAGCTTGGCCTGAAGGAGTCGCCACTCAGCGGCGGCTATTCCAACGTCTACGTCAATCGTAACCTCTCGGCGGCTACTCGCGAAGTGGTGATCGCGGAAGCTTTGGCGGCCTACCGCGCGCATCCTCAAGTGGAAGCGGCATTCAGCGCGCATGAGGTCAGGGCGACGTCCCTGCCGACCGGCGCGCCCGATGCATGGAGCCTGATCGAGCGGGCGAGGGCGTCATTCGATCCGCAGCGCTCGGGAGACATCACGGTCCTCCTGCGCCGCAATGTAACGCCAATCCGAAAAACGACTGGCAGCGTCGCTACGCACGGCAGTCCCTGGGACTATGACCGGCGGGTTCCGATCCTGTTCTGGCGTGCAGGGATGCCGGCCACGAACAGCGACGCGGCAATCGAGACCGTGGACATCATGCCGACACTGGCCGCTATGATCGGGCTTCCGCTCAGACCCGGCTCGGTCGACGGTCGCTGTCTGCTTGCCGTTCCGGACGCGCATTGCCCGCCACGCTAAGCTGCTGGACACACAGACTTTTATGTGATTTCCTAACATGGATGCGGAGGTCGCCGGGCGAAGCCCCGGGCCGGTTGTTGAGGAGAGGTTATGCGCCACCTTCGTGTAGCGCTGGGGCTGACGTCGAGCTTGTTGCTGTCGGCCTGTGTGCAGACTCGGCAATATGCCGACCTGGAGTTCGCGCCGCCGCAGGGCGACTATCGCCTGCTGGTGATGCGTCCCGACGTCACCGTCGGATCGATTACCGCTGGCGGGATGGTGGAGCCGCGTGCGGATTGGACCGAGCAGGCTCGGACAAACATCATCAACGCCCTGAGGGCGCAGCAGGCGGAACGCGGCGGCAAGGTGCAGGTGCTTGCACGGCGCAACGAGCTTCCCGGCGTTGGCGAGGAGGCTGTGGCCGACCTCGAGCGGCTGCATGGCGCGGTCGGCAACTCCATCGCACTTCACAAATATTTGGGCGCCTATCTGCCCACCAAGCGCCGGAAGGGTCTGGAATATACACTCGGCGAAGATGCGGTCGCGCTCGGGCGCAAGACGGGCTTTGACTACGCGCTCTTTCTCCATGCCGAAGACAGCATAGCGTCGACCGGGCGGGTCGCACTGCAGGTGCTTGGCACTGCCGGATGCTTCATCGGCTTCTGTGCGCCCAGCGGCGGCAGTAGCCAGTTCGCCTATGCCTCGCTCGTCGATCTGCGCACCGGCGAAGTGGTCTGGTTCAATGTGCTGCAGACAGGCAGCCAGCTGCCAGGCGTGAAGTTTGGCGATATTCGCACTCCGGCCGGCTCGGCGCAGATGGTCGAGCGGCTCGTCGGAAGGATGAAGCCGGGCCGGGTTGCCCGCCGGCAGATGGAGCAGCGCTAATGTGCGTTCGATGCCTCCAAATGTCGCGTCGCGGTCTGCTGGGCGCAGGCGGCCTTTTGGCCGCGGCGACGACTACCGGGACGGCGCAAGCCCGCGTGCGCCCTCAGGACATGGTCCCGTTGATCGGTCCAGGATTCAAGCCAACCGACGCGGACGAGCAGGGTCTGTGGCAGCAGATGGACCGGATCGAGGAAGAGATTGCGGGATCGAACCTGCTGATCAAGGATCCGAAGCTCAACGCCTATCTGCGCGACCTGTTCGGAAAGGTTGGCGGACCCGCGGCCAGGGACATGCGCATCTACCTGATGCGAGTGCCTGACTTCAACGCGATGATGTTCCCAAGCGG
>JBJMUK010000190.1:0-3329 GCA_045811225.1 Sphingomicrobium sp.
CGTGCTTCAAAGGGGCTATGAGGTCCTGAACGTCGATGCGTTGACTTATGCCGGTTATCTCCCTTCGCTCAGGGACGTCGAGGGCAAACCCAATTACTATTTCCTCCACGCCAATATTTGCGACGGCGTTGCCATGGCGAAGGCAATCGCAGAGTTCCGTCCGGACCGGATCATGCATCTGGCTGCCGAAAGCCATGTCGATCGTTCGATCACCGGCGCAGCCGACTTCATCCAGACGAACGTGATCGGTACATTCACCCTGCTCGAAGCGGCGCGAGCCCATTGGTCAGGCCTTGCCCAGGAGAAGAAGAGCGCATTCCGCTTCCTCCATGTGTCGACGGACGAGGTTTATGGTTCTCTGGGCGAAGATGGACTTTTCACCGAGGACACGCCGTACGATCCGAGCTCGCCTTATTCGGCATCGAAGGCGTCGTCTGACCACATCGCCAAGGCCTGGCAGCGGACCTACGGCTTGCCCGTGATAGTCTCAAACTGCTCGAACAATTACGGTCCGTACCATTTCCCCGAGAAGCTGATCCCACTGACGATCCTCAATGCCCTCGCCGGGGAGCGCCTACCGGTTTACGGCAAGGGAGAGAATGTTCGGGACTGGCTCTATGTGGAAGACCATGCACGGGCACTCGACCTCATCGCCGAGCGCGGACAGGTCGGCGAAACGTACAACGTCGGCGGCCGCAATGAGCGTCGGAACATCGATGTCGTGCGGCGGATCTGCTCGGTACTCGATGAGCTCAGTCCTTCAAATCGCCCTCGCGAAGAGCTGATAGACTTTGTTGCTGACCGGCCCGGTCACGACGCCCGCTACGCGATCGACGCGACAAAACTCGAGATCGAGCTTGGCTGGCGAGCGGTGGAGAATTTCGACAGCGGCATCGAGAAAACCGTGCGGTGGTACATCGACAACGACTGGTGGTGGCGGCCGCTGCGCGAGCGTTACGCTGGCGAGCGCCTCGGCCTGCTAAAGTGTACCAAGGGCTGACTGCATGCGAATCGTTGTGACGGGGCGGCAGGGGCAGGTCGTTCGTTCGCTGCTTGAACGCGCGCAAGGAAGCGACTTCTACATCGAGACGCTTGGCCGTCCGGAGCTGGATCTCGGCGGGCCACCTGATGCGGTCATCGAAGCGGTCAAAGCGGCAAATCCGGACATTATTGTTTCAGCTGCGGCTTACACTCAGGTGGATAAGGCGGAGGGTGAGCGAACTGTGGCGTTCGCCGTCAACGAGCAGGCTCCTAGGGCGATCGCGCGGGCCGCACGCGCGCTTGACGTCCCACTTATCCATCTCTCGACCGACTATGTGTTCGAGGGGTCGAAAACGTCGCCTTATCTCGAGGATGATGTAACTCAGCCAACCGGAGTCTATGGCCAGTCGAAGCTCGCCGGCGAGCGCGCGGTGCTTGAGGAGCACAGCAATAGCACAGTCCTGCGGACGGCATGGGTCTACAGCCCATTCGGCGCGAACTTCGTGAAGACGATGCTGCGGCTCGCGGGAGAACGCGAGAAAATCGCGGTCGTTGCGGACCAGCGCGGCAATCCCACCAGCGCTTTGGATATCGCGGATGGCATTCTTCGTGTCGCGGCGAACCTCATCGCCAGCCAGGAATCCTCGCAGCGGGGCATTTTCCACATGACGGCGGCCGGCGAGGCAAGTTGGGCGGAGTTCGCCGAAGCTATCTTTTCCGCCTCTGCCCGGAGTGGTGGGCCAACTGCGACGGTGCGGCCCATCCGGACTAAAGATTACCCAACGCCTGCCAAGCGCCCGGCGAATTCGAGGCTGAACTCGGACAAGCTCGCACGCACGCATGGCGTGCGCTTGCCGGATTGGCGATCATCCTTGAAACAGATCGTTGAGCGGCTGGTGCCGCAGGAGCTTTGAGGGGAATGAAAGGGATCATCCTGGCGGGCGGAAGCGGCACGCGCCTGTACCCGATGACGCTGGCTGTCTCGAAACAGTTGCTGCCCGTCTACGACAAGCCGCTGGTCTATTATCCGCTGACGACGCTGATGCTGGCCGGCATCCGCGAGGTGCTGGTGATTACCACGCCGCACGATTCTGCGCTGTTCCGGCAGCTACTCGGCGATGGGTCGCAATGGGGAATGAGCATCACCTACGCAGTCCAGCCGGAGCCAAAAGGGCTGGCGCAGGCTTTCACGATCGGCGGCGATTTCGTTGCCGGCGGACCGTCCTGCCTCGTGCTCGGTGACAACATCTTCTTTGGGCACGGCTTGCCGGAAGTGCTGGAAAGGGCACGCCAGCGTCCTTCGGGGGCCACGGTCTTCGCCTATCACGTCGCCGATCCCGAGCGCTACGGAGTCGTCGATTTCGACAACGAGATGCGGGCGCTCAGCATCGAGGAGAAGCCCGGGCACCCCAAGTCCAACTGGGCGGTGACGGGCCTGTATTTCTACGACCACCAGGTGGTCGATATTGCCGCGAACATCCAGCCGTCGGCTCGCGGCGAGCTCGAGATAACCGACGTGAACCAGGCCTATCTCGACAGGGGTCAGCTTCATGTCGAGGTAATGGGGCGAGGCTACGCCTGGCTCGACACGGGTACACCCGACAGCCTGCTCGAAGCGGCCGAGTTTGTCGGCACCCTAGAGCGGCGCCAGGGCACGAAGATAGCCTGCCCTGAAGAGATCGCTTTCCGGATGGGTTTCATCGACGAGCGGCAACTGGGCGTCGCGATCGAGAGACTCGGCAAATCCGATTACGCACGGTACCTGCGGGCCGTTGCGAAAGACCCCACTTGAGCGCCAGCCCCGCCGCGAAGCCGGTGATACCCGAGGTTACGTTGGTCGCCGTCACCAGCGTGGCGACTGGGCCCACGATCCAAGCGCTGCAGTCGTCGCTGCGGCAAGCGGAATTCGCAAAGGCGGTTTTGCTCACTGACATGAAGCCCGCACGGTTGCCTGACGGAATTGAATGGCGCCCGATTGATCGGCTCACGTCGCGCGCCGACTATTCGCGTTTCATCCTTCGAGATCTCGCTGCGCACATCGACACCAGCCATGCCCTCTGCATCCAATGGGATGGCTTTGTACTCGACGGCGCGTGTTGGGACCCAGGCTTCCTCGATTTTGATTATATCGGAGCGGTGTGGCCGCAATTCCGTGACGGCCATAATGTCGGGAACGGCGGCTTTTCGCTGCGCTCGAAGGGGCTGCTCGAGCTCTGCCGTGAACTGCATTTAAACGGTAGTGAACCTGAAGACCTGGTTATCGGGCGATGGAATCGCCCGGAGCTTGAGGCACGAGGGATCCGCTACGCGCCGGAAGCGGTGGCGAGGCGCTTTGCCTATGAGCGCAC
>JBJMUK010000191.1:0-2935 GCA_045811225.1 Sphingomicrobium sp.
CCCGCGAGATTGTGAAACAGCGGCAGGCTCGCAAGCGGCGCGATACGGCTTGGCATGTCCTCCGGACGCCGCTCTTGCGTGGCTTCGGTCATGTCAGGCGGCCTTGGTCCGAACGAGGCGGCCATCCGAGCCGACATGCAGTCCGCATTCCCTGGCGCTCTCGTCTTCCCACCACCAGCGGCCTGCCCGCTCGGGCTCGCCGGGCTTCAGGGCGCGAGTGCAGGGCGCGCAGCCGATGGAAGGAAATCCGTCCGCATGAAGCGCGTTTACAGGAACCTGATTTGCCGCGCAGAAATCCACGACATCCGGACGCGCCCAGTCGAAGATCGGCGCGATCTTGATCAGCTGCTTCTCATCGTCCCAGGAAGCAAGCGGCACCACTGCTCTGGCGCCTGACTGATCGGCACGAAGCCCGGTCACCCATGCCGACACGCCGGCAAGAGCCCGGCCGAGGGGTTCCACTTTGCGGACGTTGCAGCAGCTGAGCCGCGCGTCCTTCGCATGATAGAATCCGTTGATGCCCCAGTCGGCGGCATACTCGGCCAGGGCGTCCGCGTCCGGATGGTAGGAGCGGATCCGGCGGCCGTAGCGCTCTTCGGTCCGCGCCCACACATCATAGGTCTCCGCAAACAGCCGACCCGTGTCGAGCGTGACGACGTCGATATCGAGGCGGTTGGTGAAGATCAGGTGCGTGATCGCCTGATCTTCGATTCCGAAGCTGGTCGTGAAGACAATCCGGCCGCCAACATTGGCGCGCAACGCCTGCAGGCGCTCGAGCGGCGTGGAAGCGGAATCGGCAAGCGACGCCAGGCTTTCCAGCCCCGCGCGTGCACGGTCCTTAGAATTTTCTTCCAAGATGCTCATTTGTCGCTTTCTGCGCATCCCGTATCTCCTCGGGCTGCGAAACCGTCACATACGATGGCAATCCTTACCCTTCAATCTAGGCGCGCAAAATAGGGAGCAATTCGCGCTGCGCTGCAACAAAATAGAAGAAACTTCCAAATTTGCGCAAAACGGTGCATCTTTGCGCTCATGGCCAGCAAGCTTGATCCGACCGACCTTCGTATTCTTGCGATCCTGCAGCAGGATGCCTCCCTACCAGTTGCGGAGGTCGCCCAGCGGGTGAATCTTTCGCAGACACCCTGTTGGCGGCGGATCCAGCGGATGGAAGCGGAGGGCGTGATCGAACGACGGGTGGCGCTGGTGAACCCCGAAGCCGTTGGCCTCGGCCTTTCCATTTTCGTTGATATCGAGACCAACGATCATTCGGAAACCTGGCTTACCCGCTTCGCCGAAGTGGTGCAGTCGATGCCCGAAATCATGGACGTTTACCGGATGGCAGGGGATGTAGACTACATGCTCCGGATTGCAGTTTCGAACATGGGCGATTATGATGACTTCTATCGCCGATTGATTTCGGCCGTTCCCCTCAAGAACGTAACGTCGCGAATCGCGATGGAGCGCGTCAAGAGTTCGACGGCCTATCCGATCAGGACAGAGTAAGAGAGACGGTCATGACGATGCGAAAACGCAAGGACAAACGCGCAGCCTAAGCAGGCTCCCCATCCTTACGTCTTTTTCGCATGCACGCGCGGTTGAGTCCGCGTCATCTAGGACCGATCAATCATGAATCATTTCCAGTACCTCGCGGGCGAGATGCACGCCGAATCCGTGTCGCTCACGCAGATTGCCGAAGCTGTCGGCACGCCCACTTACGTCTATTCCAGCGCAACGATCGAGCGTCACGCCACTGTGTTCCGCGACGGAGTCAAGGACTGCGGCTGCGGCAATTCGCTGGTCGCCTATGCCGTCAAGGCGAACACCAACGGGGCCATCCTTCGATTGGTCGCCGAGTGCGGCCTTGGCGCGGACATCGTTTCCGGTGGGGAGCTGATCCGAGCCCGCCGGGCCGGCATTCCCGCGAACATGATCGTCTATTCGGGCGTCGGAAAGAGCATCGACGAAATCAAGCTCGCGCTCCGGGAAGGCATCTATCAGTTCAACCTGGAGTCCGAGCAGGAAGCGGAGCTCATTTCCCGCGTTGCTACGGAAATCGGCATTGAGGCGCCTGTCGCCTACCGCGTTAATCCCGATGTCGATGCCGGAACTCACGCCAAGATTTCAACGGGCGGAGCGCAGGACAAGTTTGGCGTTCCGGCCGATCGCATCCTTGCCGCATACGAGCGCGCCCGTGAGCTTCCGGGCCTTCGCGTCCAAGGCATCGCGGTTCACATTGGCAGCCAGCTGACCGACCTTGAGCCGCTGCGCGAAGCTTATGCAGCGCTTGGCGTTCTGATCCGCGACCTTCGCGCCCGGGGTCATGACATCCAGGTTGCCGACCTTGGGGGCGGGCTTGGCGTTCCTTATGTCGAGGGCGAGCCTGAGCCTCCGACGCCGGAAGATTATGGTCGCATGGTGTCTGAAGTTACGGCGGGCTGGGACGTGCGTCTCGTGTTTGAACCGGGCCGGGTCATCGTCGGCAATGCGGGTGTCCTGCTGACGCGCGTGATGCTGGTCAAGGAAGGCGAGCCCGATCCGTTCGTGGTCGTCGATGCAGGGATGAATGATCTCATGCGCCCGGCCATGTATGACGCCTGGCACGACATTTTCGCCGTCGAGCGCCAGCCCGCCCGCCGCCGGTCGACCATTGTGGGACCCGTTTGCGAGTCCAGCGACGTGCTGGCCACCAGCAGGGACATCGACGAGGTTCATGAAGGCGATCTGCTCGCGATCATGACGGCCGGTGCCTACGGCTCGACCATGTCGAGCAACTACAACAGCCGCGGAATGGCCGCCGAAGTCATGGTCCGTGGCGATCAGTTCGCGGTGGTTCGGGAACGGCAGACGATCGATGACATCATCGCGCGTGAAGTGCAGCACCCGGAATGGACCGGATCGGCGAGCCGGTCAAAGGCTGCTTAACTGCCTGAAGCGG